>NZ_JAEVHJ010000116.1:0-19657 GCF_016802855.1 Micromonospora sp. ATA51
GGACTGGTCTCCGACCGCTGCGCCGAACGGTAGGCAAACCACCAAACCGAACCAGGCATACAAGCACTGCCGGGTCCTAATCGTGCACGACCTCGTTACTACTCGGCGGGGGTTGAGGGAGAAGTAGTCCTCCTCATCCTGTGCCAGGTGCAGGCCGAGCACGGCGTCGAGCCCGTACAGGGCGGCGAGCAGGTCGGGGACCTCGTCGCGGCGCAGCCGGCCGTCCGGGTGCTGGGCCAGGTGGCCGCCGATTCGGTCCACCAGGCGACTGATCTCCACGTGTCCACGGCTCATCGTCGAGGTCGCCTCGTCGCTGCCGAGCGGGTCGGCGAGGGCGGGGTAGAGCTGCCGGTCCTCGGCCGCCTCGTGTGGCAGCACCTCGTCGACCAGCCGGCGGTGCATGTCTCGCAGGGCCGGTACGCACTCCGCCGCGTCCGGGCGGGTCGTCACCAGGTCGGCGGTGTCCCGCTGCCGGGCCAGGACGTCCCGGACGCCGCCGTGCTCGCCGGCGTACCGGTCGAGGAGTTCCCGGGTCTCCGGCGGGACGCGTGACTTCCCGCGTGGGGCAAGTCGGTGGTGGAAGGTGGACGCCGATGTCGCCGGTTGGGCCGCCGTGCGGTGGGGGGTTCCGCGGCGGCGGCGATGATGGCGGCGAGATCGGCGGCGGAGAAGCGCAGGTGTTTGCCGAGAAAGGTGCAGGGGATTTGGCGGCGGCCAGCGCGGCGGCGCAGCCAGGACTCCGAGACGCGCAGTAGCCCTGCGGACCACGGTAGCCGCTATCCCCCACGTACGCCTGCACGCCATCAGCGTCGATGCGATCGTCGACCACCGACCCATGCAATGCCGTTCGAACCAGCGAACGGACCGCCTCCCGATCCGACGACCGCACGAAGATTCGGCAGTACCGCTCCACCTGTACACCTTTCCAGGTTTGAGATGGGTCTGGAGCGCCACGACGGCGCCTCCCAGACCATCAGTTTGTGTATGGTCCGTCGAGTGATCTTCAGCAGAGCCTGTTACCGGCCAGGCTTGCCGTGACGTCGATACCGCGATGGCCCGTGCTCGCACCAGCGGTCGCGGTCAAGTCTGCTCGTGCTCGGCCTGGCGCTCAACGCCGCGACGATCATCTACGGCCTCACGCATTGGGACGTGGGTCTACTACGTGCCACCGGAGGTGGCCGCCAACCGGAACGGCCTTGCAGACCTCGGCCTCGAAGTCTTTGACCAACTGGCCTCGGTGATGTCCGTCCTAGCCGTGGTAAGCCTGCTTCTGTCGATGGCAGGGCTCGTGTGCGGCAGGACGTAGGGACATGTGACGACGTGCATCCTGATCGCCCCGTTCGCGCTTTGCTGCGGCCTGATGTTCATCAACGGCAGGGGCTCCTTCGCCGGGGATCCGGACGACCCGAACAACATCGCGTGGCATACCTTCGCGCCAACCTGGGTCCTCATCAGCGACGCGCTGGCACCACCCCTGCTCGTGGGCGCGGCGATCATCGTGGATCGGGACTGCCCCCGGTGGACGCGCCGGACCAGGTACGGCTACGGACCGCGCGGGTCGACGACGTTCCGGTTCGACGTCCGGGATCCGGGACCAGCTCACCACCGAATCCGACGGCTGCACCGTCGACCGCGAGCCCTGGGCCGGGCTGTAGCGGGGCGTGCCGGCGGTCGGCGGACGCCGTCGGCACGCGCACCGCTACATGCCGACGCCAAAGGGGTGGGTGAACAGCAGCTTCCAGCCGCCCTCGTTGACGATCTCGTTCACGGTGCCACCGATAGCGTGCTGGGTGTCCGCGGAGAGATGGTCATTGATCACGCCGCCGACCGTCCAGCCGACCGCGAAGCCGGTGGCCACCGCACCCCCGACCGCGACCACCGGAGCTGCGGCCACTGACGTCGTCAACGTGGTGCCGGCGGCGGCCCCGCCGCCGGCCGACGACGCCATCGCCGCCAGGTCGAAGCTGCCGGCCACCACCTGCGACCCGTGCCCGATGGCGTCCACCGTCCGGCCTTGGCGCAGGTCCGACACCAGTTCGGCGCCGGCGACGGCGGTGCCGACGCCACCGACGATGCCGATCATGGTGCCGAGCTTGGCGAACCCGGCCGCCGCAGGCGAGCGGCCGAGCCGCTTGGCGCCCTCACCGACCTCCTTGGCCGCCTCGCCGACGTTTTTCGGCAGCTTGCCGACCATCTCCGCCGCCTTGCCCTTCAACGCCGCCTCCGCCTCGTGCAGCGCGTTGTGCAGGGTCCCCGGGGTGCCGGCGTTGCCGGTGACCGCCTTGAGACCGGTGGAGTCCAGCGCACCCCATGGGTTGTGCGCGAGGCCGCCGAGCCCATCCTTGCCGAACAGGTGGTGCAGCTGCACCCCCTTGAGCGAGACGCCCTTCGCCTCGGCCAGCTGGCCGAACACCGTCCGCACCTTCGAGTACGTCTCCCGCGCCACGTTGATCGCGGTGCCGCCGGCCCGGTTGGACCCCATGCCCTTGGTCTCGTACGCCTCCTGGACCAGCTTGACGAACTTCTCCCGGCCGTTCTCGGACTTCATCACCTGGTTGACGGCCTTGTCCCAGAGTTGGGCCATTGGCCCGTCGGCGATGGTGCCGGTGCCGAGCTGGGTGGGCACCGAGGCGAGGCCGGAGTTGTCCACCAGGCGCAGGGGGTTGCCGCGCACGTAGGTGTACAGGGCGGTCCCGTCCACCTGGCCGGCCGGGTCGGCGCTGATCCAGCGCCCCAGCCAGGGCGCGTAGTACCGGGCGCCGTGCCGGGCCAGTCCGCTCTCCTCGTCGCGCTCGCGCCCGCTGTAGCGGTACCGCTTGCGGGCGTAGCTGCCGAAGCTGGTCTCCCCGTACGGGCTGTACTCCTCCCGGTTGACCGGGTCGCCCCGCTCGTCGAGCACGGCGACGCTCGACCCTAGGTGGTCCACGAGGTGGTACGCGACGGGTGGCCGGGCGTCCCACGGCAGCGGCGCCCGACCCGCAGCACCGCCAGCCGGGTGGTGCCGTCGGTTAGGTGGACCTCGTCGTACCGGTCGGCGCCGCCGGTCGGGCCGGTCACCACCAGCCGTTCGAAGACGCCCTCGACGTACACGGTGACCTCCGTGCCGCCGCCCTGGTCGCGGGTGAGCTTCAGCACCCGCGCGCCGCTCGCGTCGTACCGGTACTGGCTGGACCGGGACGGGGTCGGCGCGCCATCGGCTTGCACCCGGAAGGCGACGAGATGGTTGGCGGCGTTCCAGGTGAAGTGGCGGCTGTCGGCCTCCTGGACCAGGTTGCCGCAGGCGTCGTGGCGGTAGCCGACGGTGGTCTGCCCGACGGCCAGGCTGACCACTTGGTTCCCGTCGGCCGCCGTGGTCATCGTCCGGGTCCACCCGGCCCCGCCCGCCTTGTGGGCGACCCGGATCAGGTTGCCGACGTCGTCGTAGTCGTACGTCTGGGTCCAGGCCCAGGTGGCGGTGGGGTCGGCGCCGCGTGGTGCGGCCGACCACAGCGCCGGTGGCGGGTCCACGTGCTCCCGGCCGGTGGCGCTGGTCAGCCGGTACAGCGGGTCGTAGCCGAAGAGCCGGTCGAGCAAGTCCGGGGTGGCGCCCGGCACGCCGCAGCCGGGGCTGCGGTCATGCACGGCGAGCACGTTGCCCACCAGGTCGTGGTCGTACCCCTGGTCCTGATGGACCGGGCCGGTGGGGGTCCAGGTCAGCGCGCCGCCGTCGGCGGTGCTCAGGGTGGCCGCCTGGCTGTGCTGGCGCAGCAACCGCAGGGTGGTGCGGCTGTAGCGGTAGCGGGTGAGGACGCCGTTGCCGTGCCAGGCGGCGACTCGCTGCCCCCGGGCGTTGTAGAGGATCTGCCGCAGGTACGGCGTGCCGTCGACGTCCACACCGGTCAGCGCGCCGGAGCGGCCGTAGCGCAGGCGGAGGACGCGTCGCCGTCCCTCCACGTCGGACGGGCATACGACGGTCGTGCGGCGGCCCAGCGCGTCGTGGGTCTGGGCGGTGGCGTACTCCTCGAGGTCGAGAAGCGCGCCCGCCTGCTGGTCGAGGGTCTGCCCGGCGGCCGGCTGCCAGTCCACCACGTAGCCGTCGGCACCGGCGGAGAGCAGCACGTCGGTGGCGAGCACCTGCCGGGTGCTGCCGGTGAGCCGGCCGGCCAGGTCGTAGCCCTCGCAGGTCACCAGTCCGGCCTCGTCGTAGCCGCGCCACGGGCGGCCGAGCAGGTTGCGCGCCGCTGCCTCCGCCGCGGGCAGGCCGGCGTCGCCGTACACAGTCACCTCCCGCAGGGTGGTCGGCGCGTCGGCCCGGTCGGCGGCCCACGCCCGCACCCGCCGGCGCAACACGTCGTACGCGTGCAGGGTCAGGCCGCCCTTGGCGTCGCGGTGCTCGACCGGCTCGCCCGCGGCGTCGCGCACCGTCACGGTGGCGCCGGTGTCCTGCGCCCAGGTCCACCAGCCCCGGCCCAACAGGTCGTAGCTGAACCGGGCGGCGGGCCGGCCCAACGGGTCCGTCATGGACAGCAGCCGCCCGTCGATGTCGTACTCATGCCGGGTGTGCAGCGCCTCGTCCGGGGCGGGGCGGGTGGTGGACACCCGCATCCGGCACAGCGGGTCCATGGTGACGCTCGACGGGGTGTTCCGGTGCGCTGCCCACGCCGCCGACGCCTCCGGATGGGTACGCCCGGCGTTGTCGTTGCGGTCGTAGGTGTAGTGCTCCCACGGGGTGGGCGTGAACACGTCCGGGTCGGTCGGGTTGACCGGCACGCCTCGCACGATCAGGTCCTGCGCGCCGTCCGGGTGCACGGTGCGGACCACCTCACCGCGCGGGTCGTAGTGCGTGCGGGTGCTGGCCAGCCCGTCCACCGTCGGCGGCGCGTAGTCCCAGCCCTGGCCGAGGGTCGGCTCCCAGGCGCGGACCACCCGGCCCTTATTGTCGTAGGCATGCCAGCCGCTGACCACCACCGCCGGCTGGTCGGCCCCCGTGGAGTGCGCGGTCAGCGGCCCGGCCGGGCGCCCGGCTCAGCGGGCAGCCCCAGGTCGTCGACGACGAGGTCGTCGCCCTGAGTGCGGGCCTGCACCGGACGACCGGATCCGTCGCAGTAGGTGCGGGTGGCGACGAAGCGCTCCGGGTGGCGGGTGGCCTCGTCGGCGGGGAACATCGCGGCGACCTCAGTGTCGGTCAGCGGCGGCTGGCCGGCGGCGGCGCGGGCGGCGTCCGCGGTCGCGATCAGAGTCCACCGGTGCTCGGTGCGCCGGACGCTGTGCACCCAGCTCGGCTGGCGCGCCTGTGGCGGGCTGTCCTCCCAGGCGGTCAGCCCGTAGTGGAACACCGCGCTGGGCTGCTCCACGGTGTCGCCCTCGCGGGCGCCCGCCCGGCCCAGCGCCGCGGTCCAGCCGACCAAGCCCAGCGGGGTGTACCCGACCCGGCTGCGGTTGCCGTTGACGTCGACCACCTCGTCCGGCTTGAACAGCCGGTAGTCGTAGCGGGCGGTGCGGACCAGCCCGGCCGGGTCGGTGACGGCCACCGGCAGCATGGCGAAGGCATCGTGGGTCACCCGGGTCTCGTGCCCGAGGGCGTCGCGGGTCGCCACGGTCAGGCCGCGGCCGGCCGGGTCGTCGTGCACGTCAAACCGGGCGCCCGTGACCACGTAGTAGCCGGCCGGGTCGCCGGTGTCGCCGGCCTGGTAGCGGTAGCCGGCGAGGTCGGGCACGGTGTCGCGGAACGCCTGCGGGTGGCGCGGCGACCAGTCCGCCGTCTCGGCCGGCGGGGTGAGCGCCCCGGTCGGCACCGGCACCGACTCCTGCCCGTCCGGGGACCACCGCAGACGCACCCCGGCCGCCCAGCCGTCGGCCCGGCAATCCAGCCGCAGCGGGTACCCGACGCCGGCCGAGAGCGCCACCGCCGCCCCGGTGGGTAGCTCGACCGGATCCTCGACGGGCGGTCCGATCGGCCCTCCCGGGGGCAGCGCGACCAGCGAGGTCGGCAGCGGTGTCCGGGGATCGTCCGGGGCCTCGTCCGAGCCGGGCGGTAGCCCACCGGGGCCGTCCGACCAGGTGTCGACGAGCAGATGGTCGCCGAGCCACAGCCGCACCGGCCCGGCCGCCTGGACGTCGAAGGTGTACGTCCCGCTCACCGCCGGGGTGAGGGTGCCGGTCCAGCGTACCGAGAACTCCGGCTGGGCCAGGGCCGGATCGGGGCCGCCGAACCAGGTGAAGTCGACCGTCGGGTCGGGGCGGACGAAGGCCGGGGTGCCGAGGTTGCCGTCGCGGAAGTACTCCCCGCGCAGCCCGTGGGCCGGGGTGGGCGGGCGCAGGTAGGGCGGGACGTCGGCCAAGCCCAGGTCGCGGCCGAGGATGCCCGCGGTGAGGGCGAGGGTGGTGGTCGAGGTGAGCAGGCCGTGCTCGCCGAACTGCCCGGACGGCAGGCCCACGTACGGTTCGCCGTCGTAGCCGTTGCGGGCGTAGGTGCGCAGTCGGCGGGGCAGGGCGTCGGCGGCCAGCGCCCGTTCGAGTTCGGCCAGGGTGTGGCTGCCGTCGCTGAACACCTCGTAGCCAGCGGCCCGGGCGGTCAGGTCGATGCGGTACCCGGTGGCGTCGTCGCGGGTGGCGTACTCGACGGTGGAGACGGTGCACAGCGGAGGTTCGCCGGGGCCGGGCAGGCGGGGGTCGCGTCCGCGCGCGACCGCCACCCCGGCGCTGCGGCGGACCCGCCCGTACGTGTCGAAGCCGCTGTGGAAGGTCACCCGGGTGTGCGGGTCGTCGCCGCGCTCCCAGGTGGTGGTGCGGTTGGCGCTCTCCACCACGGTCACCACCGGCGCGCGGGACCAGCTCTCGGCCGCCGGGTCGCCGACGGCGCGCACGTCCCAGCGGTGCTCGGTGACAGTGTACGGCCGGTCGGCCCGGGACGACCCGTCGAGCCCGTAGACCTCGGTGCGCAGCACCCGGCCGGCCAGCCCCCGGGCCACCTCGCGCCGGGCCCGCCGGTCCAGCCCCGCGGGCAGGGTGCTGCGGTCACCGGGGCCGAGCAGGTCCGGGTCACCGGGCCAGTACTCCCCGGAGAAGTCCAGCTCCTGCCAGTCGCCGGCCTCCGGACCCACCGGCCCCTGGTGGAACCAGGTACGGGTCAGCGCGGGCGGGGTGTACGACTCGGCGGGCAGGTCGCCCTGCCGGTCGAACTGCTGGGTGTCGTACCGGTCGACCCGGCCGAACCCGCGGAACTCCCGCTCGGCGCCGTCCCAGTGCCCGTGGTGGTAGGCGTAGACGGTGGACAGCCGGCTGGCGCTGACCGAGTCGACGGTGGTGACCGCGCCGACCACCTGCACCGGGAAGGGCAGCGTGCCACGCCAGAGCCGGCCGGCGGCGGCGTCCCGGGAGGCGTGCTGCACCGACGTCTCGTAGCTGATCTCGGTGCGGGTGCCGGCGTGGTTGTCGATGCTGGTCAGCAGGTACGGCTTCACGCCGCCGGTGAGGTCGAGGAAGGACATCCGGCCGGCCCTGGAACTGTCGAAGCTCCACAGCACCCCGGCCGTGCCGGTGCCGATCATGTCGGTCAGGCGCACCGCCGCGGAGTCGTCGACCGTCGGGGTGCCCCGGACAAGGACGCCCGGCCCCAGCGACTGACCGCACCGGTTCACCCACACCTTCACCCAGCCGGGCCCGACGTAGACCAGGTCGGCGCAGCCGTCGCCGTTGACGTCGCCCAGCAGCAACCGCCGCTGGTCCAGCCCGCTGGCCGGGGTGGCCCCGGCGAGGTCGAGGTGACCGCGCAGCACCACCGGCGGCCCGAACCGGCCGTAGCCCAGGTTGGGCCAGTAGCGGACCTGCCCCCCGCTGACCAGGACGATGTCGGTGAGGCCGTCACCGGTCATGTCGGCCAGCCGCAGCCGCGAGTCGGCGAAGCTCAGACCCGTCACCGAACTGCCCGCTCCGACCTGCTGCGGCACCCACCCGGCCGACCGGTTGTTCAGGTGGACCTGCGGCACCGCCCCGGTGCGCAGCACGTCCACCACGCCGTCGCCGTCCAGGTCGATCAGCCGGTCTCCGGGTCGGTCAGCCGGAACGACGGCGCCTGCCGGTACCGCACGAACCCGCGCGGATCGAATCCGCCCGACCGGGAGCACGGGAAGTAGCCGGCCCGACGGTCGTCGCTGACCAGCAGGTCGGGCCGCCCGTCGCCGTCGAGGTCGGCGAGCTGCACGCCGGCCGCGCCGAGGGCCACCCCGGCGGGTACGGCGGTCAGCGGGCGCGGCCGGTCCAGCAGCCCGTTGCCCTTGTTACGCCAGAACCGGGAGCCGGCGGCGGACAGTTGCAGCAGGCCGGGCAGCCCGTCGCCGTACAGGTCGACCAGGTCGAGGTCGGGATGGGACAGCGCGGTGGGCGGCAGCGCGTCGCCGGGCGCGCTCAGGGCCCGGTAGCGGTGCGCGGTGGGATCCCAACGCGAGTAGCCGAACTCCAGCTCCGGCAAGGACTCGGTGGCGTCCCCGTCGTGGCCGGTGGCCCTGATCCCTGCCAGCAGGGACGCGCCGTTGTCGGCCTGCGTGTAGCGCAGCGCGACGGTACGCACCAGCCGGGGTACGCCCGGGTCGGTCCATACCTCGATGGCCGTGCAGCGCAGCGTGGTGTGCACGGGGAACCCGGCGCGGCGGTCGCAGGTGACGTCCGGACGGGCCTCGTAGCGCAGTCGCACCTGGACCAGGAAGCGGGTGGTGGTCGGGTCGTCCGGGTCCGGGTAGTCGGCGTAGCCGATCGTCGACAGGTACCGCTGTGGGGCCCGGCCGTCGGCCGGATCGCCCTGGTAGGTGTAGATGATCCGGTTGCCGAGGCTGTCGGTGGTCTCCGACAGCAGCCAGGACAGAACCCGGCCGGCCGCGTCCGGGTCGGCGACCACGGCCGGGTCGGACCAGCCGGCGCCGGCCCCGGCCGGGCGCGGAGTGCCGTACGCGCTGCGCAGCCCATTGCCGGTGCGGACCTGCCAGTGGTCGGTTCCGGCGGTCAGGTGCTCGACGCGGCCGAACAGCGCCTCGACGCGCGGCCGGTACCGCTGCGCGCCGGCCGCCCCGCCGGGCACCGGCACCAGGTCCTCGCTGCCGGCCAGCACGTACACGTCGCTGCCGTCGTAGCGGGGGATGCGGCGGGCGGTCTTGCGCCGCACCGACGGCACGGTCAGCGTCCAGCCCAGCCCGAAGGGGCCGGCCCCGTTGCCGCTGCTGTAGTTGAGCGACAGGGTCGGTTGCAGACCGTGCCGCCCGGGCGGCAGCTCGATCGGTACGGCGTAGTTGCCCGTCCCGGTATGCAGGTCGGGTTGGAACGTCTCGCCGAGCGGTCGCACCGCTCCCCCGCCCGGCGGCAGGTTGATCAGGTCCCCGGACTCCTGGTTACCCATGGTGTCGCCTCCGGTCCGCGCTCACGCCGGCCAGACCGGCGCCTGGCCGCTCCAACCGATCACCAGCAGGATGTCGTCGAGCCCGCCGGCGAACAGCGCGTCGGCATCCGGGCCGAAGGAGAGCTGCCAGTCCCCGACGGGGCTGGTGCCGCAGAGCGGCAGCCACCCGGTTGCGTTGCCGCGCCGGGTGCCGGCCGTGCCGTCCGCGGTGGCCGCCGCGCCGCCGGCCGCGCCGCGCCGCAGCGTCACCGTGGTCGCCGGTACGGACCCGGAACCGACCAGCCGGACCGTGACCGCGGTGGTGGTCACCGACTCCAGGTTGGGCGGCAGGTCGACGTCGCGGAGGCTGAGCGTCACGCTGCGGCCCACCGCCGGGTCGGGGTTGTTCAGCGTGTACCAGGCGTCCGGCCGGTCCCGGGCCAGGCTGAACACGCAGTCCGCGCCCCGCGCCCGGTCGCGGTTGAGCCGGTCGACGACCTGCACCCGGTAGCCCACGTCGGACAGGGCGGTGTACTCGACGGTCAACAGCACGTCGGCGATGGTGCTGTAGTCGAACGGGTTCGCCGCCTGCGGCAGCTCGAACCGCCAGGTGGTGTCCACCCCACTGCCCTCGAAGGGCAGCAGCATGTCCGCCTGCATGTCCATGTCGAACATCCCGTTGGCGTTCACCGGCGAGGTCAGGGCGACCGTCGCCGGCTCGTGCCGGAGCACGATGTCGCTGAAGCCGGTGGCCTGCGGCACCGTCACCCGGGAGATCCCGTTGGACGCCAGGGTGGCCCGGATGCCCCGGTTCGGGGGCACGAGGGCGACCATGCTGAGCCGGACCTGCCGGATCAGTCGCAGGTAGTGGCCGGGGAAGTCGGCGTCGAACATCCGCGTCGGCGTGGCGAAGCTGAGCACCCCGGTGGACCGGAGGTTCAGGAACTCCACGGGCATCAGCTGGGCCAGGGAGAACGTCTGGCTAAGGTTGAGCCGGCGCCGGTCGGTGGAGAAGGCGTACTGGTCGAGCCGGGTGACGTCGGCGGCGAGCCGCTCCGCGCCGGTCAGCCCCGCCCGGTCGGCGCCGCCGCGACCGGCGGTCAGCTCGGCGGGCGACTGCCAGTAATCGTTCTGCACCAGCAGCTGCGGCTGTTCGGCGCGTTCGAAGGCGAGCTGGGCCTGCGCCAACCGGGCGGTCGCCGTCGCCTGCTGGAGGAAGTAGCGGTAGACCTCGCCGAGGGTCCGGCTCATCCACTGGTAGAGGTCCGCGTTGGTGAACTGGGTGGTCAGCAGCTTCAGGGTCGCCGAGGCCTGCGCGTCCGCGAGCAGGGCGATGTCGTGCTCCTTGTTGGCGATCACCAGCTGGTCGTTGGCCACGGTGACCTGGGCCGCCGCGACGATGGAATCCTGCTGCGCCGCCGCCAGCTGGGTCCGCCACTCGTTGCGGCGCTGTTCGACGCCGGCCATCAGCTGGTTGGCCTGCATCTGCGACTCCAGGTCGTTGAGTACCCCGGTGGCGATGCCCTTGGCGATGCTGGCCGCGCCCATCGCGGCGCCCGCCACGCCGGCGCCGCCGAAGCTGAAGACCTCCTTGAACATGTCGGTGGCGGTGGACGCCGCCTGGGCCACCCCGATCACCGTGTCGGCGGCCGCGATCACGTTCTTGACGTCCCGCATCGCGCCGTAGCCGTCCAGCAGCCGCTTCTCGTAGTAGTTCGGCGGCGCGGCAATGTTGGCCTGGTAGTTCTGCACGATCACGGCGGCCTTGGCCTGCTGGTCCCGGGCCACCACGACGGCGTCGCCGGCCTCGGCGACCCTGGCGGCCTGCAGGTCCACCTGCGCGTCGGAGACGGCCAGCGCCTTCTGAGCGTCGTAGAGCTGCAAGGTCTTGCTGTCGTACTTCTCCAGCGCCGCCAGGTAGGTCGCCTCGACCTGGGTGGCCTGGGCGACCAACTGCCGGCACCGCTCCATCAGCACCTTGTACCGGTAGGGCGTGGGCTGGCTGATCCCTGTCGCGGCCACCGCCCCCTGGGTACGCGCCATCCCGGCGATGTTGCGGCCCTGCCGCAGCTTGGCGAGCTGGACCTGGACCCGGTTGGCCAGGGTGGTCAGCTCCGGGATGGCGAGGGTGGGCTCGCCAGCGTTGCTCGGCGCCACCGGCGCGAGCCACGGGTGGGCGAGCAGCATCGCGGCGGTCAGGTAGAGCCCACGGGCGCGGGCGATCGACGCGTCAGTCTCCCGGGTGAACTCGGCGTCGGCGTAGTCGATGTGGCACCGCGCCTGGGCCAGCAGCGTGTACCGGGTGTACGGGGCCGGCCGGTTGCCGATCAGGCGGAACGGGTTCAGGTCGTTGGTCCAACCCGGCGGGAACGTCAGGTCCGGGCGGACCGGCGGCGCCGCCAGCTCGCTGTTGACCAGGTGGTACGAGGACGGGAACACCGACGGCACCACCGCGTCGTACGGATAGACCAGCCAGTACCAGTCGAGCGCGGCCAGGTACTCCCCCGCCGCCTGCAGTCGCTGCGCGATCAGCAGGGGCACCGCCCAGAACACCTCCCGCGCCAGCGCCGCGTTGGTGGCCGCCATCGTGCTGGAGAAGCTGGCCAGCGCGCTCTGGTGCGCCGCGGTGTGCTGGGCGTCGAGGTAGCTGAACGACGGGACGGAGCTGTTGGTGGCGCGCTGCGCGGCCAGGTACGCCGCGGCGGCGTTGGCCGCGTCGGCGGCGGTGAACGGTCCGGACCCGGCCATGCCGGACCAGAGCGCGTCCATCGGGGCCGGCGGCATCGCCCGGGGCAGCAGCAGGGCGGGGTCGAGGTGGCGTTCCGGGAACAGGAACGTCTGGATGGCGGTCTGCCAGCTCGCCTGGTCGCCCATCCACCGCCAGGCGCTGTCGAAGGCGGCCCGGCCGCCGGTGAGCTGCCAGCCGGCGGCGGGGTGGTTGGTGGGCAGTTCGCCGGAGCGGATCGCGAACAGCAGCGACTGCAGGCTCTCGATGGCCTGGGCCTGCCGGGTGGTCCGCAGCGTGCCGCCGGCCTTTATGTCGATCTGGTACAGCCCGGTCATCCGCTCGCCGGTGTCGCCGGTGCCGGGCGGCGCGACGGCGGTCGGCGCGGCGGCCAGGTCCGACAGCAGCGCGTCCCGCAGGATCGGTAGCGCGGCCTGTTCCGCCGCGGCGACCGCGTCGGCGTACCCGTCGAGCAGCGCCTGCTGCTGGGCGATCCGCGAGACGAGGGTTCCCTGCCAGGCCACCCGGGCGGCCGGGTCGGCGCGCAGCGGGTTGACCTGCGGGCCGGGCTGGTCGGGCCGGAACAGGGCGGGTGAGATGGAGATGCCGCTCTCCTGGCCGCGCCACGTCGGGTACAGGGACAGCCGGCGGACGCCGACCAGCGCCGCCACGGCGTCCGCCCACTCCGCGTCGGTGACCGGGTTTCCTGTGCCGGCGGCTTCGATGAGCCGGGCTAGTTGCCGCAGGTAGGCGAAGCCGGCGCGGGTCAGGTACGCGGCCTCCAGAGCCGGTCCTATGTCCGTGCCGCCGCGCTCGGCGGTCTCCAGGGCCGCCAGGTCGACCCCGGGCAGGGCGAGGTTGACCATCGCGGCCAGGCCGGCGGCTGGGGTCGACGCGGCGCGCCGGGCGCTGTCCAACGACTGCGCGAACGAGCTCAGGGTGGCCGACCGTGCGGCGAGCAGTTGCCGCACCGCGTCCCCGCCGGGGCCGGCGACAACGTCGGCCGAGCCGATCACGTCGGGGTCGACCAGCACCGCGTAGGCGCGGGGTGCGGGCGGTGCCTGGTCCGCCGCCGCCCACCGGGCCGCCAGCCCGGCCAGCTGCCACTCCTGCACCCGGGGCACGACGGGGTTGCGGGCGAGCGGGTCGACGGTGGTGCTGAGCAGGCCGAAGAGGGTCTCCAGCGCGGCCTCGGTCAGCGCCGGGCCGTCCAGCACCAGCTTGTCCAGCTCGTCCGGGCGGGTGGCGGACAGCGGGATGCCCAGCCGGTCGGCGAGCGCCCGCCGGTCTGCCGTCGCGGCGCCCCGGGCCAGGCGCAGTTCCGTGTACGAGGTGCCGAGGCCGGCCAGCAGCGCGGCGTACGCGGCGGACAGGTAGGCGGCCTCGCCGGCGGCGCCCGGCGCGGTGGAGATGCCCTTGGCGGCGAGGTAGGCGCGGAGCAGCTCCACCGGCACCCGAAGCTGGTTGACCTCCTGCCTGCCCACGTCGGCGGCCGGAGTGGCCGGTTCGCTGATCTTGTCGAGGTGCTGGACGAGCACCGCGACCAGTTGCGCGGTGTTGAGCGCCCCCTGCGGGGTGGTCACGCGCTCCTGGGCGAAGGCGAGCAGCGCGGCGAGGTAGGCCCGCCCGTCGAGCCGGGCCGGCAGGTCCGGCGGCACGTAGGTGCTGACGAGCTGGAACGGCACGGAGACCGGGCCGGTGCGGTTCCCGGCGGCGTCGGTGGCCCAGACGTACACGGTATGGGCGCCGTACCCGGTGACCGCGACGTCGGCCCGCCAGTTGGCGTAGGTTCCGCCGACCGGCGTGGCGGTCTGGGTGGGTGCGGTGGAGGTCTGTCCCACCCCTACGGTCGCGGACCCGCCGGACATCCCGCTCTGGGTGTCGGGGGAGGTGCCGGTCACGGTGACCGTGCAGGAGGCGGTGGCAGTGGGGATGACCAGGCCGCGCCGGGTAGGTGATCTGCGGGTGCGGGGCCGCCCCGTCGACCGCAGTGACGGTGACCGCCCGGGTGCCCACGTTGCCGCCGCGTCGGTGCAGCTCACGGTCACCGTACGGGGGCCGAGCGGCAGCGGCGAGAGGTACGCCGAGCCGGTGTACGTGGACCCGGACCCCGTCATGTTCTGGGTCTGGTTGCCGCAGGTGACCCGCATCGAGCGGGCCCCGAAGTTGGTGCTGGTGGTAGCGGTCACGGCGATGGTCGCACCGGCTTCCTGCAGGGTCACCGTCTGGTTGGCCACCGGCTGGCTGATCGTCAGCACCGGCACCGCGCTGGACAGGGACACCACCACGCTGCGGGAGATGCTCACGTCGATCGGTCCGTCGATGTTCTCGGCGGAAACCCTGGCTGTGATGGTGTCCGAACCGGCCCTGTAGGCGCGGACGCTGGCCGACCAGGTCTTGGTGGCCGAGTTGAGGGTCGCCGGGTAGGTGAAGCCGTCCATACTGACCGTGACGCCCGATACCGAGTAGCTCCCGGCCGAGTAGGTGCCGGAGACGCTGAGCAGGAAGCCGGGCTCCGGCCCGGACACGGTCGCGCCGGCGGCCGGAGAGCTGATGCCGACCTTGGGCGCGATCGGAATCGGGTCGGGGTCGCCTCCACCGCCGTCAATCGGCAGGAGGCCCACCATGCGGGCGGTCGGTATCGAAACGTTCAACTCGTCGGTGGACATGCGCGGCCCCCCTTGGACACATGCACTCGGCGCGGACTCGGTCGGCCCGCCGGCTGCGCCGTGGCCGGTCCGCGCCGGCACGCGTACGGCCAGCCGGGCCGACGGTGGTCGGCCGGCTCACCGGAGGTGGGATGCGTGTCGCGCGGGTTCGGGACGGTGCGGGACGGGCGGTATGGCTACGACCGGAGCCCCCTGCGGTCAATGGCTGGTTGGACGGTAAGCCAGCCGCGCGGCCTCCATGGCCTGCCTGTCGGCTTTCCGCACATCGTCCGGCTGATCGGCGGATCACTCCCGGCACCTACCGCCAGTGCGCAGTGCCCGCTGGCGGGAAGCGCCGCCGGGAGGACGGTGCTGCTCCCGGCGGCGCCCCTGAGCGCGTAGATGTCGTAGCCGCGCGCTGTCCCGGTCGCCGACCTGGCGCACGTGTGCCACCGCGGACCCGTCGAGGAGCCCCACGTGCCCCACCACACCGCGAACGAGTCGAAGCTGGTCAAGAACTTGCCCCGACCCCCTGTCGACGATGTGTTCCAACCGGCGTAGGTGCTGCAAACCCCAAGACCGGATGTCCGGCCAGCGCTACCGGCAGGCGGTGACCAGCCAAGCGGACTGGCCTCCGGGCGCGTCGTAGGCACCCCGGCTGGCGCGCGTTCCGCTCGCTAGCGCGCCGCAGCGCCGGAAGCAAGCCGACGTCGGGTCCCCGTCACCGAAAGCGCCTGAGTAGACGTTCAGTCCGGCCGGTCGGGTCGGCCCGCTCGTCGTCGATCCGAGGGTGGCCAACCGCCGGGCTCGAACCTTCGCGCTGTTACCCGGTAGGCACGGCGGGTGAGAGTGGCTTGAATCAGGCTCGGCACTGCACGCACGGCCGCCGGGCACAGCCCTCCACGCCGCAGCGGTTCCGTCGACGCGACCGTCTGCTCGACAAGGAGGAGGCCGCCATGATGCCGACCGGCTGGTGCCCGGGAACACGACCGGTCACCGGGATGCTCGCCACCTACCCCGAGACCAGCTGCGTACGGATCTTTTTCGGTCCGGGCGACGGCCTCCCTGCGTCCGCCTGGACCGACGCACGGCAGCCGCTGGCCCAGGTGCCCGCCCACGCCGACGCGATCGTCTCGCACAAGGATCCGGACGTAGGCCTCCATGCTCGACCTGATCCTGGCCAACAAACTCGTCAAAGCTATTCCGCCCGGCGCGCACCTGCTGCTGGTCGGCGACGTCGACCAACTCCCCTCCGTCGGCCCCGGCGAAGTCCTGCGCGACCTGCTCGCCGCCCCCGCCATCCCGCGGGTGCGGCTGACGCAGATCTTCCGCCAGGCCGCCCAGTCCGGCGTCGTCACCAACGCTCACCGCATCAACGCCGGCCGCCCACCCCTCCTGGAAGGCCTGTCGGACTTCTTCCTGTTCGCCTGCGACGACACCGACGCCACCGCCACCCTGACCGTCGACGTCGCCTGCACCCGCATCCCGGCGAAGTTCGGGCTCGACCCGCGCCGGGACGTTCAGGTCCTCACCCCCATGCACCGCGGCCCCGCCGGCGCCGGCACCCTCAACGCCCTCCTGCAGCAGCGCCTCACCCCGCATCGCGAGGGCCAGCCGGAGCGGCGCATCGGCGGGCGGGTGTTCCGCATCGGCGACAAGGTCACCCAGATCCGCAACAACTACGACAAGGGCCAAGCCGGTGTCTTCAACGGCACCCTCGGCATCGTCACCGCCCTCTCCCCCGAGGAACAGACCCTCACGGTGCGCACGACGAGGACGAGAGCATCGACTACGACTTCGACGAACTCGACGAGCTCTCCCACGCCTACGCCATGACCATCCACCGCTCACAGGGCTCCGAATACCCCGCCGTCGTCATCCCCCTGACCACGAGCGCGTGATGATGCTGCAGCGCAACCTGCTCTACACCGCGGTCACCCGCGCCAAACAGCTTGTCGTCCTCGTCGGCTCCCGCCGCGCCCTCGCCGCCGCCGTCCGCACCGTCGGCGCCGGCCGCCGCCACACCGCCCTCGACCACCGCCTCAACCTGATGGGAACTGTCGGGCCAGGGGACTATCTCGTTAACGGTGTTTCCGGCGATCTTGGTTAGTAGGTCTCAGCGGCCGGGAAGCGGTCGCTGAAGGTGATGGCGAAGGCGTTCAACGCGGGTTTCCAGCGCATCGTCCATCGGGTCCTGCCGGTTCCGGTCGGGTCCAGGGACCGGGTCACGAGATACAGGCACTTTAGCGCCGCTTGCTCGTTCGGGAAGTGGCCGCGGGCCTTGACCGCCCGCCGGTACCGGGCGTTGAGGGACTCGATCGCGTTGGTCGAGCAGATCACCCGCCGGATCTCCACGTCGTAGTCCAGGAACGGGATGAACTCGGCCCAGGCGTTGTCCCACAGCCGGATCACCGCCGGATACCGCCCGCCCCACTTGTCGGCCAGGTCGTCGAACGCGGCCCGGGCGGTGGTGGCGTTGACCGCGGTGTAGATCGGCTTGATGTCGCGTTTGAGCTCGTCCCAGTACTTGCGGGAGGTCAACCGGAACGTGTTGCGGATCAGATGGATCACGCAGGTTTGCACGACGGTCTGGGGCCACACGTTGGTGACGACCTCGGGCAGCCCTTTGAGGCCGTCGCAAACGAGGAAGAACACGTCCTTGACGCCCCGGTTGCGCAGGTCGGTCAGCACGCTCATCCAGAACTTGGCGCCCTCACCACCGGCGCCGGCCCACAGGCCGAGGATGTCCTTGTCGCCGTCGAGGGTGACGCCGATCGCGGCGTAGAACGGCCGGTTGGCGACCTGCCCGTCGCGGACCTTGGTTCTGTCGCTGATCTTGTGATGTGGACGGTCCCGGTCATTCGACGCGGCGCTCGTTGATCATGGTCGGCGTGTTCGCTTGTGGAGCAGTTGCTGCCTCACCTGTCCGGTCTGCTGATCGACGGTGTTGAGCAGTGCCAGCAGGTCGTTGTGCTTTCTGCCCGGGTCCGCTCAGCGACGGCGCGGTGCGGTAGATGCCGACAGCCGTCGAGTCGCGTTCATGGACGTTACCTGCGGCGATTGCGCGACGTCACGGTTGCCGGGGTGGCTGTGCTGCTTCAGGTGCGGGTGCGACGGTTCCGCTGCGACAACCGCGGTTGCCCGGCGGTGACCTTCGTCGAGCAGGTCGACGGCGTGACCGCTCCGCATGCCCGTCTCACCCAAGGGCTGCGGGAACTGCTCACCCGGATCGGGCTCGCGTTGGCCGGGCGTGCCGGCGCACGGCTGGCTGCCGCCGTCGGGGTGACCGTGGGCCGTGACACCCTGTTACGGCTGGTCAAAGGCCTGCCGGACCCGGCGGCGACCGGTGTGACGGTCCTGGGCGTCGACGACTTCGCGTTCCGGCGCGGACGCCACTATGGCACCAACCTGATCGACATGACCACGCACCGCCCGGTCGAGGTCTTCGACGGCCGTGACGGTGACAGCCTCGCCGGCTGGCTTGCGCAGCATCCCGAGGTGGAGATCATCTGCCGGGACCGTGCCGGCGGCTATGCCGAAGGCGCCCGGCAGGGCGCCCCGCACGCGGTGCAGGTCGCCGACCGGTTCCACCTCTGGCAGAACCTGGGCCAAGCGGTGGAGAAGACAGTCAACGCCCATCGCGGCCGGCTCACCCCGCCAGCACCGCCGCCGCCCCAGGACACACCGCCTGAGCTGGTGCGGCCGCTACCAGAGAAGAAGATCGTGACCCGGTTGCGTGAGCACTACACCGCCGTGCAGGAACTGGCAGCTCAGGGCATGTCCAAGGCAGCGATCGGCCGCAAGCTGGGGCTGCACCAGGCCACGGTGCGCAAGTTCGTCAACGCCCGCAGCCTCGAGGACCTGACCGCCGTCACCGAGCAACGCGCACACCTGGTCGACCCGTTCACCGGCTACCTGCACCAACGCTGGAACGACGGCGAACGCAACGCCACCCAACTGTTCGGCGAGATCCAGCAACAGGGCTACCCCGGCGGTGAACTCGCCGTCCAGCGCTACCTGCGCCGCTTCCGCACCGGCCGCGGTCACGCCCCGCACCCCGGCCCGAAACCACCCACCGTCCGCCAGGTCACCTCATGGATCATGACCCACCCCGATCACCTCGATCACCGCGACGCCGTCAAACTGCGCGACCTGCGCCACCGCGACCGTGACCTGAACCGGCTGGTCACACACGTGCGCGCGTTCGCGGTGATGATGACCGGCCGCCACGGCGACCGGCTTGACGAGTGGATCGACGCCGTCGAACGCGACACCCTCACCCCGCTGGCCGGGTTCGCCCGCAACCTTCGCCGTGACCTCGACGCCGTCCGCAACGGCCTGACCCTGCCCCACAGCTCCGGCGCCGTCGAAGGCACCATCAACCGCCTAAAAATGATCAAACGACAGATGTTCGGCCGAGCCGGCCTCGACCTACTCCGCAAACGCGTCCTACTCGCGCGCTGAGACTTCACACAATCAGCGACAGAACCCGGACCTTGACCACGATGGCGTCGATGAACACCGCGGCGTAGATCTCGTCCAGGGGCCGGTGGGACCAGTCGGTCATCTCCTCGAGGACCTTGTCGGTGATCCGGGAGATCGTCTCCTTCGACACCGACGCCCCGTAGATCTCGGCGAAGTGCGCCGAGATCTCCCCGGTCGTCAGCCCCTTGGCATACAGCGACAACACGACCTCGTCGACCCCGGACAACCTGCGCTGCCGCTAGAACCCGTTACCAGCCCCGCGTACCGCGCACTGAACTCATCGATCACTCTCACACCGTACGGACCGCCCGGCCGGCACCGCACCTGCCCGCCAGGCGAAGCTGCCCCGAAGGAGCCACTGATGTTGGGCGAAGTCCCAAGATCAGCGTAGGTTTCTGGCTTGTCGAAGGTCAGGAACCGAAGATCGGAACACGGCGTGCGTTTGACCAGGGT
>NZ_JAEVHJ010000117.1:0-19026 GCF_016802855.1 Micromonospora sp. ATA51
ATCATGGGTCACGTCCTCCACACCACGACGACAGCGACGAGCAGGTCCTGCACGAGCACCGCGGGCAGCAGTACCAGCCAGCCGACCTCCATGAACAGGGCCTCGTCGGACGGTACGTCCGCCGTCGTCGCGCAGTCGAGGACGCTGCGCTCGCTACGGGTGCCGTCCAGCAGGTCGAGCAGGTGGGCGGCCCGGGGGTTGGCCACCTCCAGCAGGACGGCACGGCCGGGCTCCACCCCGAGCTGCAGGGTGTGCCGGTCCCGCCAGAGGCGGGTCAGCCCGGGCAGCAGGGTGGGACGGGTCAGCGGGGTGGCACGGCTCATGACACGGATGGTGATCGTGTCCGTGCCCTCCGTCGATCGTTGTCCACAGGTGCGCCGCGCCCTACCCAGGGTTGTCCACAGGAATGAGCGGGTTTTCCACAGCCCGCCGGTGGTCGTGTCGGCCAGCCGACAGTCCGCTCCGTCCAGGGACGGCAAACGGGGGAGGGGTGGCCATCGGCCACCCCTCCCCCGGACCCGTACGGGTCAGACCTTGGCCTTGCCGAGAATGCGGTTCACTGTTGTCCCGCAGACCGGGCACTTGCCCTTGGCCATGTTCATGCCGGTCTTCGAGACCTCGATGTGCCCCTCGAAGTCCCGCTTCTCCTTGCACTTGACGCAGTAACCGTTGTAGGTCTGGGCCTGGTCGGCCACGGTAGCCTCCTCGTCTCGTCCGCCGGACACGCCGTCCCAGCGGGTTTCCCGGCGGCGGGCCACGAGGCGCCGGCGCTGGGTCTTTCTCCGCGGCCACGCTCATGACCGCTGGTTGGCGGACCCTACCCAGGAACGGGCAGTTCCATGTCAGCTGTGCATCGACACTGTGAGGAAGTCGACGTCGAGAGTGTGCATGCCGAATTACGTCGGATAAGTCAGTTTCGCGGGGACACGCCGGGTGAATGCGCTCAGATCCCCCTTCCGGCGGCCCCCGTGCGGCGCTCCGCCGGGTGATCACCTAACGTGGGTGGGCGCCGGCAGGTGACGCGCCGGCGGCCGGACCGGCCGCCACGAAGGGTGACCGGAGACGACTTCTCGTCCTCCGCAAAGAAATTTTTCAGGACTCCTGGCGACCAACCACCATTTTCCGGGCGCGTGTCGTCGTGTTGACTCTTGCGGACCCCTGGTCAGTACGCATTAGCTTTCCCTCGTGACAGTCATCCGAGGCTGCGCGGGTCAGTGATGGCCGGGACGCGGAAGCCCGTCGTCGAGGTGCGGCGCAGTCAGCGCCGGCGACGCACAGTGTCCGCGTACCGCGACGGCGAGCGGGTCGTGGTGCTCATCCCCGACCAGTTCTCCCGGGCCGAGGAGAGCGAGTGGGTCGACCGGATGCTGGCCCGGCTCGCCGCCCGGGAGGGTCGGCTGGCCCGCTCCGACGCGGAGCTGCTCTTCCGCGCCGCCCGGCTGGTCGACCTCTACCTGCCCGACCACCGCGCCGAGACCGCGCCGGCCAGCGTCCGCTGGGTCACCAACCAGAACGGCCGCTGGGGTTCCTGCACCCCGGCCGACCGGACCATCCGCATCTCCCACCGCATCCAGGACATGCCGGACTGGGTGGTCGACTACGTGCTCCTGCACGAGCTGGCCCACCTGATCGTGCCCAGCCACAACGCCCGGTTCTGGGGTCTGGTCGGCCGCTATCCGAAGACCGAACGGGCCCGGGGCTACCTGGAGGGCGTCGCAGCCGCCTCCGGCGTCCCCCTCTCCGACTGAGCCACCCCGCCACGCCCGGTCGATCGACTCCGGGTCGCCGACCTGGCGGTGTCGGTGGGTGTCGGACAGCGCCACGGCGGGGATCTGGAGTGGGGCGGGGTCCCGGTGGTCCGGGTCGGGCGGGGTGCGTAGCGCGGGGCTAGGGTCGGGGCGTGGCCCGACGTGTGGTGGTGGCGTTGCTCGCTCCGGTGGCGTGGACCCCGCCGGGAATCGACCCGACGCGGTGGCGTACGGCGCTGGCCGAGGACGTGGTGGACCTGCTCGCCACGCTCAACGAGGTGGAGACCGCGGTCGCGGTGACGGCCGGCGACCGGTGGCTGGCCGATGCGGTGGTCTGGCCCGACATGGCCGTGCACGAGGTGGCCGCGCCCACGGTCAACGCGGTGTTCGCCGCGCTGGCCGCCGCTGACGGTGGCGGGCGGACCGGGTACGACCAGGCGGCCGTGGTGGCCGCCGACGCGCCCGACGTGCCCGGGCTGACCCTCGGCAAGCTGCTCCGCCCGCTCACCAGCCGGCCCGTCGCGGTCGCCCCGGTCGAGGGATCCGGGCCGGGGCTGCTCGGTGTCGCGGCCCGGCTGCCCGTGCCGGAGTGGTTGCCGCCGGTGGACCTGGACACCGCCGTACCCGCGGACGTCGGGCCGGGGCCCCGCACCCGGGCGACGTCGCGGTGACCGCCGGCTGGCGACGGCTGCGCGGCCCGGCCGACCTGGGCACGCTCGACTCGGCCTTCGAGGGCTGGGAGGCGACCCGGGCCCTCCTCTCCGGCCAGGCCGGCTGACCGTCCCCGGCCGCTGGCCGCCAGATCGGCAAGATCCACACGCGTTGCGGCAAAGAGCGGCCTCCGTATGCCCGGGGGGCCGCTCTTTGCCGCAAGCCGTGTGGATCTTCGTGGTGCCTGGGGACCGGCGGGTCAGGACTTGCCGGTGTCGTCGCCCTCGTCCGGGCGGGGCGGGGTGTCGCCGCCCGGCGCCTTCTCCTCGGGACCACCCGGCGCGCTGAAGTCGAAGGAGGCCAACTCGTCGTCGAGGTCGAGCCCACCGGCGGCGAAGGCCGCCGGGTCGGCGAAGTCGTCGTCGGAGGGGAGGAGGTCCGGGTGGCCCCAGACCGCGTCCCGGCCGGCGATGCCCCGGTGCTCGGTCAGCGCCGCCCAGAGCACCGACGCCTCGCGCAGCCGGCGCGGACGCAGCTCCAGGCCGACCAGGGCGGCGAAGGTCTGCTCGGCCGGCCCGCCGGCGGCCCGGCGACGGCGGAACGCCTCGCCGAGGCGTACGACGTTGGGCAGCCGCTCGCCGGCGGCGGTGTCGACCACGTGGCAGACCCAGCCCTCGACCAGGGCGAGCACCGTCTCCAGGCGGGCCAGGGAGGCCTTCTGCGCCGGGGTGTCCTCCGGCGTGAAGATGCCCTCCAGGGCGATCGCCTGCATCGACTCCGGGTCGGTCGGGTCGACCCGGCCCATCGCCTCCTCGATCGCCTCCCGGTTGACCCGGATGCCCGCGGCGTAGTTCTCCACGGCGGTGAGCACGTGCCCGCGCAGCCACGGCACGTGCTGGAAGAGCCGCTGGTGCGCGGCCTCGCGCAGGGCCACGTAGAGGCGTACCTCGTCCTCGGGCAGCTCCAGGCCCTCGCCGTACGCCCGGATGTTGGCCGGGACGAGCGCGGCCGTGCCGGCCGGGCCGAGCGGCAGGCCGATGTCGCCGGCCGAGAGGACCTCGGCGGCGAGTGAGCCGAGCGCCTGGCCGAGCTGGCCGCCGAAGAGGGCGCCGCCCAGCGTCGCCACCATCGACTGCATCGGGCCGAGCTGGGCCCGGGCCTCCGGCGGCACCAGGTCGCCCATGGCGCCGACCATCCGGCTGGCCACCGGGTCGCAGAGCTTGCGCCAGACGTCGAGGGTCTTGTAGATCCACTCGTTGCGGTTCCAGGCGACGGACGTCCGGATGCCGGTGGGCCACGAGGTCGCCGGCTCCAGCCAGAGGTCGGCGATGCGCAGCGCCTCCTCCACCGCGTTGCGCTCGAACGGCGAGACCGCCGGGTCGCCCGCGGCGGCGAGTTGGCTGGCCGCCACCTGCCGGGCGAGGTCCCAGTTGACCGGCCCGCTGCCCGGCGCGGAGAGCAGGTGCTGCAACTGCGACATGAACTGCTGCATCTGCGCGGGATCGTTGGGGTCTGGTGGTTGCCCACCCGGGAGCGCGAATCCGAACGGAATATCAGGCACGACATCTACGGTACGCGTGCCCCGCCCCAGGTCGCCGCCACCGGCGTTCCGCTGAGGGCGAAGTCCCGCGGTCACCGCGCCGGGCGACGCCGGGCGGATCGGTACGCTCTGCCGCATGAGACGTCGCGGCGTGACCGTACTCCTCGGTGCACTGCTCACCGCCCTGCTCAGCGTCGGCGTGCTGAGCGTGCCCATCCCGTACGTGGTGCTCGGCCCCGGCCCGACGGTCAACACGCTCGGCACCTCTGACGGCAAGGAGGTCATCCAGGTCACCGGGCGGGCGACGTCCACCTCCGCCGGGCAGCTGCGACTCACCACGGTCGGCGTGCAGCCCACGGTCAAGCTCCGCTCGGCGCTGGCGGGTTGGTTCTCGAAGGACGAGGCGGTGGTGCCCCGCGAGCTGGTCTACCCGCCGGGCGAGTCCCAGGAGGAGGTGGAGAAGCGCAACGCCGAGGACTTCCAGAACTCGCAGACCAGCGCGGAGACCGCGGCGCTGCGGGAGCTGGGCTACCCGATCCAGGTGCTGGTCAAGGCGGTGACCGCGGGCGGCCCGTCGGTGGATGTGCTCAAGCCCGGCGACGTGCTCACCTCGGTCGACGGTCAGCCGGTGACCAGCGCCGGCCGGCTCACCGAGCTGATCCGGGCCAAGCCGGCCGGCACCGCGCTGAAGATCGGCTACCTCCGGGAGGGGGCCGCCGCCACGGCCACCGTGACCAGCCGGGAGCAGGACGGCCGGCCGCGGATCGGGGTCGAGATCGACCAGCAGCAGCCGCACCCGTTCACCCTGAAGATCGACCTGGGTGACATCGGTGGGCCGAGCGCCGGACTGATGTTCGCCCTGGGCATCGTGGACAAGCTGGAGCCGGCCGACCTGACCGGCGGGAAGGTCGTCGCCGGCACCGGCACCATCGACGACGAGGGCCGGGTGGGCCCGATCGGCGGCATCGCCCAGAAGCTGGTCGGCGCGAAGGAGGCCGGCGCGAAGGTCTTCCTGGTGCCGGCGGACAACTGCGCGGAGGCGGTCCGCAACCCGCAGCCCGACCTGCCGCTGCTCAAGGTGGCCACGCTGGACGACGCGCTGACCGCGCTGGAGAAGCTGCGCGCCGGGGGACAGCCGACCCGCTGCTGAGCCACGGCTCACCGGACGCCCGACGATCGTGACGTGACCTTGACCCGACGTGTCCAGGAACACCCCGTACTCTGGGTGCCTGGTCGGAGCCGATCACATCGAGCGTGCGGAGCCAACAGTGGTCATGCGTAGCAGCCCCCTGCCGAGGATGAGCCGGCGCGGACGCGTCACCATCGGGGTCCTGATCGGGGTGTTCGTGCTCTTCACCCTGCTCGGGTGGGGTGTCAACGCCTGGACGGACTGGCTCTGGTTCGACGAGGTCCGCTACACCCAGGTCTTCACCGGGGTGCTCGCCACCCGGCTGCTGCTCTTCCTGCTGGTGGGGTTCGGCATGGCGGCCGTCATCGCGGTCAACCTCTGGCTGGCCCACCGGCTGCGGCCGAGGATGCGGCCGCACTCCGTCGAGCAGGCCACCCTGGAGCGGTACCGGATGCTGCTGAGCCCCCGGCTCGGCACCTGGATCGCCCTGGTCGCCGCGGTCATCGGACTCTTCGCCGGGCTGTCCGGGCAGAGCCGGTGGAGCCAGTGGCTGCTGTTCCGCAACGGCGGGAACTTCGGCGTGAAGGACCCGGAGTTCGGCGTCGACGTCGGGTTCTACGTCTTCCAGCTGCCCTTCTTGCGCTACCTGCTCGGCGTCGGCTTCACCGCGGTGGTGCTCGCTCTGCTCGGCGCGCTGGCCGTGCACTACATCTTCGGCGGGGTCCGGTTGCAGGGCGTCGGGGACCGGATGACCAACGGCGCCCGGGCCCACCTGAGCACGCTGGTCGCCGTCTTCGTCCTGCTCAAGGCCGTCGCGTACGTGCTGGACCGGCGGGCGATGCTGCTGGAGTACAACGAGGGCGCCAAGCTCTACGGCGCCGGCTACGCCGACGTGAACGCGCTGCTGCCGGCGAAGGAGATCCTGGCGTACATCTCCATCGTGGTGGCCATCGCGATCATCGTGTTCTCCAACGCGGTGATGCGGAACCTGGTCTGGCCCGGCATCTCGCTGGCGCTGCTCGGCGTCTCGGCGGTGGCGATCGGCGGCATCTACCCGTGGGCCGTGCAGACCTTCGAGGTGAAGCCGAGCGCCCGGGACAAGGAGGCGCCGTACATCTCGCGGAGCATCGAGGCGACCCGGGCGGCGTTCGGGCTGGGCGGGACGAAGAGCGCCGGATACGCGGCGAACAACTTCACCCCGCCGGCCAGCCTGGCCACCGACACCTCGGTGGTGTCGAACATCCGGCTGCTCGACCCGCAACTGGTCTCCGAGACGTACACCCAGCTCCAGCAGGTCCGGGGCTTCTACGACTTCGGCCCGAAGCTGGACATCGACCGGTACGCGGTGGGGGGCAAGACCTCCGACTACGTGGTCGGTGTCCGCGAGATCAACTACGGCGAGCTGACCCCGCAGCAGAACAACTGGATCAACCGGCACACCGTCTACACCCACGGCTACGGCCTGGTCGCCGCCCCGGCGAACCAGGTCTGCAACGGGCAGCCGTACTTCGTCTCCGGCTTCCTCGGCGATGCCGGCAAGGAGACGGCGGGCTGCTCCTCGTCCAGCGAGCAGATCCCGGCCCAGCAGCCGCGGATCTACTACGGCGAGCGGATGGAGGCCGACGACTACGCGATCGTCGGGCAGACCGACGAGAAGCGGAACGTCGAGTTCGACCGCCCGACCTCGACCGGCGGCGAGCAGTACTACACCTACAGCGGTGACGGTGGCGTCGAGATCGATTCGTTCACCCGTCGGCTGCTCTACTCGATCAAGGAGCAGGAGTCGAACTTCCTGCTCTCCGAGGCGGTCAACGACAACTCGAAGCTGCTCTACGTGCGCAACCCGCGCGACCGGGTGGAGAAGGTCGCCCCGTTCCTCACCCTGGACGGCGACCCGTATCCGGCGGTGGTGAACGGCCGGATCCAGTGGATCGTCGACGGCTACACCACGGCGGCGACCTACCCGTACGCCGAGCGGGTCAACCTGCAGGCGGAGACCACCGACGAGCTGACCGGGCGGGGCACCTTCCAGCTCGCCCGGGAGAACGTCAACTACATCCGCAACTCGGTGAAGGCCACGGTCGACGCGTACGACGGCACCGTGCGGCTGTACCAGTTCGACGACACCGACCCGGTGCTCAAGGCCTGGAACAAGGCGTTCGGCGGCGACCTGGTGCTGCCGAAGTCGGCCATCCCGGCGGAGCTGGCCGAGCACTTCCGCTACCCGGCGGACCTGTTCAAGGTGCAGCGCAACCTGCTCACCAAGTTCCACGTCACCGACCCCGGCGACTTCTACTCCGGCCAGGACTTCTGGCAGGTGCCGAACGTGCCGGACGCGCCGGACAGCGGGCAGAAGCAGCCGCCGTACTACCTGTTCACCGAGTTCCCCGGGCAGGAGGGGCCGCGGTTCCAGCTCACCTCGGCGGTCACCCCCAACGGGCGGCAGAACCTCGCCGCGCTGATCTCCGGGTCGTACGTGGACGGGCAGCCGAAGCTGGAGGTGCTGGAGCTGCCGGACCAGACCCGGACCGCCGGCCCGGTGCAGGTGCACCAGCAGATGACCAACAACGGCGACATCCGGCAGCAGCTCAACCTGCTCTCGTCCAACCAGGCCCAGGTCCAGTACGGCAACCTGCTGTCGCTGCCGTTCGCCGACGGGATGCTCTACGTCGAGCCGGTCTACGTGAAGAGCAACAACCAGGACGCGTTCCCGTCGCTGCAGAAGGTGCTGCTGTCGTACGGCGACGGCGCGTCGTACGTGGCGCTGGCGAACAACCTCAGCGACGGCATCAAGCAGCTCGTGGAGCAGGGCAAACGGGCCGGCCAGG
The DNA here is from genome assembly GCF_016802855.1 of Micromonospora sp. ATA51. NCBI lineage: Bacteria > Bacillati > Actinomycetota > Actinomycetes > Micromonosporales > Micromonosporaceae > Micromonospora > Micromonospora sp. ATA51. The sequence continues at coordinate 7,897 of NZ_JAEVHJ010000117.1, forward strand.
GCGTCCCGCCGCCGGCCGGTGGAACGCCGCCGCCGAGCACCGGCGGGGCCCCGCCCGCGCTGACCGGTGAGCTGGCCGACGCCGCCGCCAAGGTGCAGAGCGCCATCGCCGAGGTCAAGGCCGCGCAGGCGTCCGGCGACTTCGAGCGGTACGGGCGGGCGCTGAAGACCCTGGACGAGGCGATGACGGCGTTCCAGCAGGCGCAGGTGGCGGCCAGCCCGTCGGCCGCGCCGACGCCGAGCGGCAGCCCGTCCGCGTCCCCGCCGGCGTCCGGTTCGGCGTCCCCAGCGCCCACGCCGAACGGCTGACGCCCGGCTCGACCACGGAGCCCGTGGCCCGAGGACCCGTACCGGTCCCGGCCACGGGCTCTGTCGCATTCCGGACCCTGCGCCCGCAACCCGGCGCCCGGTTCCCCCGTCATCTGTTCAGGTGGGCCAGCGGGGAGGAGTGATCGCCAGATGAGGGACGCGCCGAGTTTCGACGACTTCTACCGGACCACGTCGGCCCGGACCCTTCGCTACGGCCGGGCGGTGGTGGGCGATCCGGGCGAGGCCCAGGACCTCGTCCAGGAGGCGTACGCCCGGGCCTGGCGGCAGTGGGGGAAGCTGGTTGCCCACCCGGCCCCGGAGGCGTGGCTGCGCCTGGTGGTCAGCCGGCTCGCCACGGACCGGTGGCGCCGGTCGCGCGGCTGGTGGCTGGCGATCAACCGTACCGGGCCACCGGACCACGTGCGGCCACCGGGCGAGGACAGCGTGCTGCTGGTCGGCGCGCTCCGGCAGCTGCCGGTGAACCAGCGGCAGGCCCTGGCCCTGCACTACCTGTTCGACATGTCGGTGGAGGACATGGCCCGGGAGGCTCGGGTGCCCACCGGCACCGTGAAGTCCTGGCTGTCCCGCGGCCGGTCCCGGCTGGCCGAGCTGCTGCCCGGGATCTCCGCCGAGGAGCTGGAGGTCGACGATGTCGCGTGAACTGAGCCGTCTCTACCGGGCGTTGGTGGAGGAGACCGACGGGCGGGCGCTGATGGCGCCGGAGCAGCTGCGTCGACGGGCCGACCGTCGGGCGCGGAACCGGGCCGCCGTCGGGGCGCTGGCCGTCGCGGCGCTGGTCGCGGGGACCGCGGCCGGCGCGCAGCTCGTCGCACCTCGGGTCCGGGCACCCCGCCCGGGCCGCCGGCGGGCACCCCCACGTCGGCGCGGCCCACGCCCGACGCCTCGTCCCCGGTGCCGTCGCCGACCATGACCCGGGCCACTCCGTCCCGTACCCCGGGCACGTCGCCCTCCGCCGGCCCGCCGAGCTCCCGGACGCCGACCACCATCCCGGACCGGGCCTTCTTCGCCCTGGCCCCGGCGAACGACGCCGGGATCGCCGCGGAGTTCACGCCGGGGCCGGTGCTGCCCGAGCTCTGCGGCGCCGAGCCCGGCGGGTCGGGCATCGTCCAGCGCCGGGCGCGCGTGCTGGCGTACAAGCTGACCGGCACCCCCGCGGGGTACGTGCCGGACGGCAGCTACCGGCACAGCATCACCATCTACCGCGCCGGCCGGGCGGACGACGCGCTGCGGGAGCTGCGGCAGGCGGTCCGGGACTGCCCGCTGCAGCAGGTGCCCGACGCGCCGGGGGTGCGGTCCACCCAGCGCCTGTTGGACGACGGCGGGTACGGCGACGAGTCGGTGCTGTTCGAGGTCCGTACGCCGTACCGGGACGTCAACGGCCGCCCCACCGGTGGCGACGAGCTCCGGCTGGTCCGGGCGGTCCGGATCGGGGACGTGGTCACCGTGCTGTGGGAGCAGGGCTGGGAGAACACCTCCAGCATCCGGTCGCAGGTCGACGCGGACAGCCGCCGCGCGGTGGAGGCGATCCGGAGGTGGTGGAACTGACCGCCCGTCCCGTTTTGCGGGCCGGGGGGTCGGTAGGCTACGGTTGTCGTACCGACGCGGGGTGGAGCAGCTCGGTAGCTCGCTGGGCTCATAACCCAGAGGTCGCAGGTTCAAATCCTGTCCCCGCTACCACACCGGAACGGCCCCGAGGATCTGATCCTCGGGGCGTTCCGCTTTTCCGCCCGGTGGTTTCCGGCCGCCTCGGCCGGATCGGGGACCCGGCTGATCTCCCTGCCGGGCATGCGATAGGCTGTACATACCGACGCGGGGTGGAGCAGCTCGGTAGCTCGCTGGGCTCATAACCCAGAGGTCGCAGGTTCAAATCCTGTCCCCGCTACTCGTCACGAAGGCCCCGGAGTTCGCTCCGGGGCCTTCGTCGTGTCGTGGCCCGGCCGAGTTTCTCGCCTCCTGCCGGTTGTCCGGAAAATTCTGAGAGAGTACTCTCGAGACATGTCTCTCAGAAACGCCGAGGACGACACCGGGAGAAACCCGTACGGTGACCTCGAACTCACCGAGCCCACGGCGATGCGCGCGCTGTCCCATCCGGTCCGGCTGGCCATCCTGTCGAGGCTCCAGCGGCACGGCGCCGCGACGGCGACCGAGCTGTCCGAGCACGTCGGCGCCTCCCCGTCGGTGACCAGCTGGCACCTGCGCCACCTCGCCGGGTTCGGCCTGGTCCGGGACAGCGCCGTCGGCGGGGACGCGCGCAAGCGGTACTGGGAGGCGAGCGCCCGGGGCTTCCGCTTCCGGTTCCCCGACGACGAGGAGGGGCGAGCCGCGAGCCGGCTGCTCAGCCGGACGCTCTTCCAGCAGTACGACGACCTGCCGCGGCGCTGGATGGCCGAGGACGAGCCGCGGCTCGAACCGGAGTGGCAACGGGAGGCGGGCCTGTCGAACACCACCGTGCGGCTGACCGCGGCGGAACTGGCCGCCGTCAACGCCGCGATCGAACAGGTGCTGGCGCCGTACGTAACCCGCGACGCGGCCGACCAGCCCCCGGGCTCGCGGCACGTGCGGTTCATGCGCTACGTCATGCCCGAGGCGGTGCAGCGATGAGCGGCGCGGCGGAGCCGCGCGTGCCGCTGTTCCGCCAGCCCCGCTTCCGGTCGTTCTTCGTCGCGCACGCGACCTCCCAGTTCGGTGATCGGATCTCCGAGCTGGCGTTCCCGCTCCTCGCGGTGCTCGTACTCGACGCCACCGCCGCACAGGTGTCGCTGCTGACCGCGCTGGTGTGGCTGCCGAACCTCACCGGGATCTTCCTCGGCGCCTGGGTGGACCGGCGGGCGCACAAGAAGCGGCTCCTGGTGGCGGCTGACCTGATCCGCGCGGCGCTGCTGGTGACGGTGCCGGTCGCGTTCGCGTTCGACGCGGGCACGCTGGCGCAGTTGTACGTGGTCGCGCTGCTGACCGGCGCCGCGTCGGTGCTGTTCAACACGGCGTACCCCGCGTTCTTCGTCCGGCTGGTGGACCGGTCCCGCTACCTCGACGCCAACAGCGCGCTGAGCGCCAGCAGGTCCGTCTCCTTCATCGCCGGGCCCGCCCTCGGCGGTGTGCTGGTGCAGGTGTTGACGGCGCCGATCGCGATCCTGGTCGACGCGGTGTCGTTCGTGGCCTCCGCGCTGGGCATCGGTCGGATCCGACTCGACGACGCGGCGGCGCACCCGGAGGAGCCCGAGCCGGAGACGTTGTGGCGCCGGGCCCGGGACGGGCTGAGGTTCACCCTCCGGGACCCCGTGCTCCGCGCGGCCCTCGGCTGCACGACGACCGTCAACTACTTCAGCTTCGTGTTCGGCGCCCTGCTCGTGCTCTTCGCCAGTCACACGCTCGGCCTGTCCGCGGGGCTGCTCGGCCTCGCCCTCGGCGCCGGTGCGGTCGGCGGCCTGCTGGGTGCCGTCGTCGCGCCGCGACTGTCCGCGCGAATCGGCGTCGGGCGCAGCATCGTGGCGGGTGCGATCGTCTTTCCGGCCTCGATCTCCCTCGTCGCCGTCGCGGACGGTCCGCTGTGGGCGCGGGTCGGGCTGCTGGCCGCGGCCGAGTTCTTCTCCGGGCTCGGCGTGATGTTGTTCGACGTCAACCTCAACGCGCTGAACGCCGCCGTGATACCCGACGGCTTGCGTAGTCGGGTGGCCGGCGCATACTCCACGGTCAACTACGGAGTCCGTCCGCTGGGCGCGCTGACCGGCGGAGCACTCGGCACCTGGCTCGGTCTCCGGCCCACGCTCTGGATCGCGGCGGTCGGCGGGGTCCTGTGCGTGCTGTGGCTGCTGCCCTCGCCGATCCCGGCGGTGCGTTCGCTCGAGCACCTGGACGGTCTTGACGGTCCTCGGCCTGAGCTGACCGAGGCCGGGCGCAGTTCAGGGCGGTGAGGAGTACGTGTCCGCCCTGCCGTGGTTGCGCCGTTCGGCGAGGATGGGGGCATGTCTGCTTGGAGCAAGTGGTGGGGCCGGCTCGGCGGGGTCCTCGGTGCGGTCGTGCTCTCGGTGTTCGTACCGGTCGCGGCCTGGGCGTCCACGGGTAGCGGCGAACTGGTCGTGGAGGCCGCGCGGCGGCGGTCACGGGGCGGCGGTGTGGGCTTCCTCGGTCTGCTCTGCTGCCTGGTGGTGGTCGTCGTGATCGTGCTGCTGGTGCTGCGACTGATGCGCGGCCGGCGGGGTGGCCCGCCGCGTTGATCCGACCTGGGCCCGGCCCGGCGGCCGACGCCCGCCGGCCCGCGCTCCGCGGTCCACCGGCTGGGGGACGCCCCCGGCCGGGCCGCGCGGCCGGTCACTCGGCCAGGGCCGCGTTCGCCTGGGCGATGAACTTGGCGGTGGCCGCGCGGGCGCCGGAGCGTCCGGAGCGGATGCTCTCGGCGGCGGCGATGAGCAGGGTACGCACCCGCGCGTGCCCCTTCGGCGGCGGCGCGGGGGCGGGTCCGAGCAGGCCGTCCAGGGCGGTGCCGAACGCGACCACCCGCTGCTGGGCCCGGTCGGTGACGCCGTCGGCGACGAACCGGCGCACCGCGCTGCTGGCGTTCAGGCCGCGTTCGACGCCGAGGATCCGGCCGGCCGCCACGTTGGTGGTGAGGAAGTTGATCACGTCGACGACCACCCCCGGGTGCCGGGTGCCCCGGAACGCCGCCCAGTACATGGACGCCCGCGCCCACTGGGCGGCCGGGCTGCCGGGCAGGCTGACGATGTCCAGCTCGTCGTCGGTGTGGTGCTGGAGTTCCGCCAGCTGGTGCGACCAGGCGAAGGACGCCGCGGTGTGCCCGGTGACCACGAGCTGCCGGGCCAGGTCGCCGGTGTCGGCCTGCTCCACCAGGGCCGCGCTCGGGGTGGCCCGCCGGCTCCGCGCCACCTGCCACAGCTCGAACCAGTCGAGCAGTTCGGCGCCGCCGAACCCGAGCTGCCGCCCCTGGTACAACTCGCCGCCCTGGCCCCGTAGCCAGAGCCACAGCGCCCGATAGTCGCCCGAGGGATCCATCGTCCCGGCCACCCGCTTGCCGGAGTCGCGGGTGACCCGGGCGGCCCACTCCACGTAGTCGCGCCAGGACATGCCGGTGCGCGGCTCCGGCACCCGCAGCCGGCGCAGCAGGTCCCGGTTGTAGACCAGCGCGGCGCTGGTCTGGGCGGCGGCCACGGCCACCGTACGTTCGTCGACCTGGCCGTAGTGGGCCAGGCCCTCCGGCAGGCCGCCCAGGTCGAGCCGCTTGTCCGCGACGTACCCGCTGAGGTCGAGCACGATCTCGCGCTGCGCGTACTCGGTGAGGACGGTGTCGTCGATCTGGAACAGGTCCGGCACGTTCCCGCCGGTGGCCTGGGTGGCCAGCCGGTCGTAGTAGCCGGTGAGCCCCTGCCAGGTCACTCGGAACCGGACCCGGGGGTTCTCCTGGGAGTACAGGCGCAGCGCCTTCTCGGTGGCCTCGGCCCGCCGGGTCCCGCCCCACCAGAAGACCGACAGCTCGATCGGCCCGTCGTCGACCCGCGTCTCCTCCTCCCGGCCGCACCCGGCGAGGCCGCCGGCGGCGAGCAGCGGCAGGCCGGTCAGCGCGCCGAGGAGCCGCCGCCGGTCGAGACCGGGGCGGGGCGGCACGAGCGGGTGAGCGCGCACGGGGACTCCTGGGGCGCTGGCGAGCTGCTGCGGACGGACCATTTACACAGGCAGCGGGCGAGGGTGTCAACGCCGGGGCGGATTGCCCTCGTACGGGGTCCTTCGACACCGGTGCGCCGAGGGCCGGTCGGACGCGCGGTGGTCGCACCGGGCGTCGCTGCGCCACATGGTGTACTAGGCGCCGTGGAACTTCTGCACTCCGGCAAGGTCCGGGACGTCTACGCCGACGGCGACGACCTGGTCCTGGTCGCCTCGGACCGGATCTCGATCTACGACGTGGCGCTGCCCACCCCGATCCCGGACAAGGGTCGCCTGCTCACCGCGCTCTCGCTCTGGTGGTTCGAGCAGCTCGTCGACCTGGTGCCGAACCACGTCATCTCCGCCACCGACGTGCCGGCGGAGTTCGCCGGCCGGGCGATCCGCTGCCGCCGGCTCGACATGGTCCCGGTCGAGTGCGTGGCCCGCGGCTACCTGACCGGCGGCGGCTTCGCCGAGTACCAGCGCAGCGGCGCGGTCTCCGGCGTCGAGCTGCCCCGGGGCCTGGTCGAGGCGTCGATCCTGCCGGAGCCGATCTTCACCCCGTCGACCAAGGCCCCGAAGGGGGAGCACGACGAGCCGATCACCTACCACCAGGTCGTCGACAAGGTCGGCGCGGAGGTCGCCGAGCGGCTGCGCCGGATCACCATCGACGTCTACCGGCGCGGCGCGGAGATCGCCGCCGACCGGGGCATCCTGGTCGCCGACACCAAGATCGAGCTGGGCTGGGCGCCGGACGGCACCCTGGTCCTCGCCGACGAGGTCCTCACCTCCGACTCGTCCCGGTTCTGGCCGGCCGAGTCGTACCAGCCGGGCCGCGCCCAGTTCTCCTACGACAAGCAGTACGTCCGGGACTGGGCCACCGGCAGCGGCTGGGACAAGCAGCCCCCGGCGCCGGAGGTGCCGGCCGAGGTGGTCGAGGCGACCCGGGCCCGCTACGTCGAGGTCTACGAGAAGCTGACCGGCAACCGCTGGGACTGACGCGGGACTCTCCGGGCACGGCAGCCCGTACCCGCCGGGAGCGCGCGCGGTCGCCCGGCGTCGGTCCGTACGATCACCAGGCGTGCGTGACATTGCCGTATTCAGCGGAACCGCCCATCCCGACCTCGCCGCCGAGATCTGCGCCCACCTCGCCGTTCCGCTGCACCCGGTGCGGGTGTCCCGGTTCGCCAACGACTGCCTCGAGGTGCAGTTGCAGGCGAACTGCCGGGAACGCGACGTCTTCCTCATCCAGCCGCTGGTGCCGCCGGTGCAGGAGCACCTGGTCGAACTGCTGCTCATGACCGACGCGGCCCGCGGCGCGTCCGCCGGCCGGATCACCGTGGTGCTACCGCACTACGCGTACGCCCGCTCGGACAAGAAGGACGCCCCGCGCATCTCCATCGGTGGCCGGCTGGTGGCCGACCTGCTCACCTCGGCCGGGGCGGACCGGGTGCTCGCGATGACCCTGCACTCGCCGCAGGTGCACGGCTTCTTCAGCGTCCCGGTCGACCACCTGCACGCGCTGCGCGAGCTGGCCGCCCACTTCAAGGGGTACGACCTGGGCAACACCGTGGTGGTCTCGCCGGACCTGGGCAACGCCAAGGAGGCGGCGGCGTTCGCCCGGATGCTGGGCACCCCGGTCGCGGCCGGCGCGAAGCAGCGGTACAGCGACGACCTGGTGAAGATCAGCACGGTCATCGGCGACGTGACGGACCGGGACGTGATCGTGCTGGACGACGAGATCGCCAAGGGCAGCACGGTGATCGAACTGATCGCGCACCTGCGCGAACGGAACGTCCGCTCGATCCGGCTGGCCTGCACCCACGGCCTCTTCTCCAGCGGCGCGCTGGAGCGACTGAGCGCCCAGGACGGGGTGCTGGAGATCGTCTGCACCAACACGGTGCCGATCCCGGCGGAGAAGCGGGTGCCGAAGCTGGAGGTGCTCTCGGTGGCGCCGGCGCTGGCCGAGGCGATGCGGCGGATCCACAACGGCGAGTCGGTCAGCGCTCTCTTCGGCTGACGCCCGACCCGGCCCGTGCGCGCGCCGGCGTCGATCCACTCCTGGCGGGGAGGGGCTACTCGGCGCGGTGTCGGCCGACGCGCTCGGTCGAGGCGACGGCGGCGCTGATCCGGACGGTCGTGCCGTCCTCGCCGGTCACGACCTCCATCGTGTCGCTGAGCTCCCGCGCGAGCCAGAGACCCCAGCCGCCGGCGGTGTCCGGGGCCGGGCGGGCCCGGTCGTCGAGCCACCCGGTGCTGATCCCGTTCCCGTGGTCGGCGACCTCGCAGACCAGCTCGCCCTCCTGCCGCCACAGCCGCAGCGAGCCCTGACCGCCGCCGTGCCGCACGGCGTTGGTGATCAGCTCGTTGACCGCCAGCACGAAGTCGTCCAACCGCTGGCCGGTGAGCCCCGCCGCGTGCGCACAGGAGGTGACCGAGTGGCGCAGCTCGGTCACCTGTGCCCGATCGAAGGCTTCGGCGATGAGGAGGGAAGATTCGATGGGCACAACCGTACGCGGTACGCGGGGTGATGCGTTCGTCATGGCCCCGTCCCGGCGCTGGATCTCGGAGTTATTCGCGGCATTTCCACCGTACGTCAGGGTTTCCCGAGCCGCATCCATGGCTGTCCCCGGTGTCCCCTTGGACTGTGGCATGGTGTCGCGCATGCCGTCGTCTCCCGGAGGTCTCGAGGTCCCGCTCTGGCGGTCCATCGCGGTGTTCCGGTTCGCCTCGCTGGCGTACGTCGGTGTGCTGGTTCTCCGCGACGCCCACCGGTATGCGCACCCGCTGGCCGCCGGCGGCGTACTGCTGGTGATGCTGGCCTGGTCCGGGGTGACCGCGGCCGGCTACGCGCGCCCGGCCGGACGGCGCTGGCCGCTGCTCCTGGCCGACCTCGGCGTGGTGCTGGCGATCGTGCTGGCCACCCCCTGGGTGGTGGGCCGCGCGGCGCTCGCCGCCGGCGTGCCCACCCTGACCGTGGCCTGGCTGGCCGGGCCGGTGCTGGCCTGGGCGGTCTCCGGCGGCCGGCGCCGCGGCGCGGTCGCCGCCCTGGTGCTCGGCGCCGCCGACCTGGCCACCCGGGAGCGGATCAGCCAGTCGTCGCTGACCGGCGTGATCCTGATGCTGCTGGCCGGGGTGGTGGTCGGGCACGTCGCCCGGCTGGCGGTGACCGCCGAGGAGCGGCTGCAACGGGCGGTCGAGCTGGAGGCGGCGACCCGGGAGCGGGAGCGGCTGGCCCGGGACATCCACGACTCGGTGCTCCAGGTGCTGGCGCTGGTGCAGCGACGCGGCGCCCAGCTCGACGGCGAGGGCGGCGAGCTGGCCCGGCTGGCCGGTGAGCAGGAGGCCGCGCTGCGGGCGCTGATCGGCCGCTCCGGCGGCGACCCGGACGACGACGGCGGCACCCGGGACCTGCGCGCCCTGCTCGACCGGTACGCCACGACGACGGTCGTGGTCTCCGCGCCGGCCACCGGAGTACCGCTGCCCACGCGGGTCGCCCGCGAGCTGGCCGCCGCCACCGGCGCGGCACTGGACAACGTGGCCCGGCACGCCGGCGGGCGGGCCTGGGTGCTGATCGAGGACGAGGGGGAGACGGTGACCGTGTCGGTACGCGACGAGGGACCGGGGATCCCGGAGGGGCGGCTGGCCGAGGCCGCGGCCCAGGGGCGGCTCGGGGTGGCCCAGGCCATCCGGGGGCGGGTGGCCGACCTCGGCGGTGAGGTCCGGATCGTCTCCGCCCCCGGCGCGGGCACCGAGATCGAACTGGTCGTGCCCCGGGACGCCCGGTGAGCGGCGCGGCCGGGCAACCGGACGGCCGGGTCCGGGTGATGGTGGTCGACGACCACCCGATGTGGCGGGAGGGGGTGGCCCGCGACCTCACCGAGGCCGGCCACCTGGTCGTGGCCACCAGCGGCGAGGGGCGGCAGGCCGTGCGGCTGGCCGCCGCCGCCCGGCCCGACGTGGTCGTGCTCGACCTGCAACTGCCGGACGTCTCCGGGGTCGAGGTGATCCGCGGGCTGCGTGCGGCACTGCCCGAGGTGCGGGTGCTGATGCTGTCGGCCAGCGGGGAGCCGCAGAGCGTCCTGGACGCGGTGAAGGCCGGCGCCACCGGCTACCTGGTCAAGTCGGCCGCCCCGGCGGAGTTCCTCGACGCGGTGCGGCGCACCGCCGCGGGCGAGCCGGTCTTCACCCCGGGACTCGCCGGGCTGGTGCTGGGGGAGTACCGGCGGCTGGCGGCCGCGCCACCCAGCGGGCCCGCCGACGACTCAGCACCCCGGCTCACCGAACGGGAGACCGAGGTGCTGCGCCTGGTGGCCAAGGGCCTGTCGTACAAGCAGATCGCCGAGCGGCTCGGGCTCTCCCACCGGACGGTGCAGAACCACGTGCAGAACACGCTCGGCAAGCTCCAGCTGCACAACCGGGTCGAGCTGACCCGCTACGCCATCGAACGGGGCCTGGACGACTAGAACCGGGCCCGGACGACTAGGTCGCCTCCGGCGGCCGGGTCTCGTGGATGGCCAGCTCCTCGGCGGTCGCCCCGCCACCGGCCGAACCGGCGTCGTACGCGACGTTGTCGGTCTCCTGGTCGGTGTGGGCGCCCTCGTCCGGCTCGACCAGCCGGCCCACCTCGGCGTCGGCGATGCTGCCGAGCTGCCCGTGGTCGTAGATCGAGACCGGCGAGCGCGGGTCGGAGGTGGGCCCCGGGTCGATCACGTCGGCGTCGAGCTGGGCCTGCGCGGCGGCCTCCTCGCTGTCCGCCTCGGCGGCGATGCCCGGGTCCACCGGGCCCGCGAGGGGGTCGTCGGCCGGACGCTCGTAGCTCTCCCGCTGGAGCTTGTAGTCCAGCGACTCGCCGTCGAGCTGCTCCTCGGCGGTGGTCCCGAACCGGTCCACCGCCACCGGCGTGCGGTCCCCGGGCAGCTGGGCGGGCTCCGGTCCGTCCGCCTCGCGGCCGGTAAGGACGTCGTCGTTGGCGGTCGAGTCGTCGTCGGCGGTGTCGGGCAGCCCCTCCGCCTCGGGGTCGGACACGGGGGTCGGGTACTCGTCGTCGCGCATGGCTGAGCACTACCCACTGCGCTGCCCGGATTAACCGGATCGAGGGCCGAGGATCGGGAGCAAAGGGAAGAAACACCCCCGGCGCCGCGCGCCC
>NZ_JAEVHJ010000118.1:0-18615 GCF_016802855.1 Micromonospora sp. ATA51
GCAGTTCCGCGCCGTGGCCACCAGGTACGACAAGCTCGCCTGCCGCTACCGGGCCACCGTGCAAATCGCCGACATCCTCATCTGGCTACGCGCGAAACCGGACCGCCGCAACCCATGATCCAGGAGACACGGCCTAGGGGCGACGTTCAGGACGGGAAGCCGTCGACCAGGTCGGGTCGGCGGGTCGCGGCGAACCGCTCGCGGACCTGTCGACGGCTGGCCAGGACGAGCAGCGCGGCCGCGACCAGCGCCTTCGCGATGTTGACCGCCCGCACCCACCACGGCAACGGCTGGGTGAGGGTCAGACCGGTGGCGGCTAGCACGATCACCGAGATGAAGATGACCTGCCGATACGCCTTGCGCCGGCCGAGCCGCAGCCCGTGGATCACCGCCAGGTAGGCGACCGAGATCAGGGCGACCGGCAGGATGCGGGACCACGCCGAGGAGTGCAGCGTTTCCCGGGCGGCGGCGAGGTCCGTGCCGGCGGGCAGCGCCTGATGGGCGAGCTGGTAGTTCACCAGCTGTTCCTGGAAGATCAGCATCAGCCCGGCGAGCAGGGCGCTCAGGGCCAGGTTGGCGAGCATCAGCACGATCATGCGGCGTACGTGCGGCGGCGTGGCCGTGCCGGCGGGCTCGGTGGCGGGGGCGTTCGGTGTCGTCATCGGCAGGGATCAGATCACACCGGTGTGGTTCCGCGCTGCCCCCTCCGCCCCGGTCAGCCGCTGAACCCGGCGGTGACCGTGCGCATCGTCCGGATCAGGTCCCGCGCGGTGGGGACACTGTCCGGATCGACCAGCGACTGGGTCGCCAGCCCAGCCAGCAGCGCCTGGTGGAAGGCGCCGAGCGCCAGGGCCCCCGCCTCGTCCGTCGCCGGGTCGAGGTGGTGGAAGATCTCGGCCAGCCCCAGCCGGGCCTGCCGGTTGGCGGTGGCGAACGCCTCGCGCAGCTCGGGGGTCCGGTCCATCTGGGCGATCAGCTCGAACTGGATGGCCCAGAGCGGCCGCAGCCGGGCGAAGGACTCGATGATCCGGGTCCAGGCCGCCTCGAACCGCTGCTCCGGGGTGGCGTCGGGGCCGGCGTCGACCGCGAGGGCCCGTTGCAGCTCCTCGCCCCACTCCGCCATCGCCTCGAACAGGGCCTCGTTGAGCAGCGCCTTCGTGGTGCGGAAGTGGTAGCCGATGGCGGCCAGGCTGGTGCCGGAGGCGGCGGCGATGTCCCGGGCGGTGGTGCCCGCGTACCCCTTCTCGATCAGGCAGCGCTTGGCGCCGGCGAGCAGGTCTTCCCGATTTCCCATGTCGGCAGCCTAGCCGATTTCTGGCACAAATGTCTTGCACAAACGTCTGAAACATCCGTACAGTGAGCGGCATGCCGACCGTTCTGATCTCCGGCGCCAGCGTCGCCGGCCCCGCGCTCACCTGGTGGCTGCGCCGCCACGGCTTCCGTCCGACCGTCGTGGAGCGCGCCCCGGCGCTGCGCGATGGCGGCTACAAGGTGGACATCCGAGGCGCCGCCCTGGAGGTGATCGACCGGATGGGCCTGCGCGGGCAGGTCGAGCGGCACGACACCGGGATGCGGTCGGCCCGCTTCGTGGACTCGGCCGGCGCGCAGCTCGCCACCATGGACGCCGCGCTCTTCGGCGGCCGGGAGGGCGACGACGCCGAGATCATGCGCGGCGACCTGGCCCGCATCCTCGCCGACGCCACCCGCGACGTGGAGTACGTCTTCGACGACTCGATCGCCACCCTGACCCCGTCGCCCGAGGGGGTCGAGGTGACCTTCGAGCGTGGCCCGAACCGGACGTTCGACCTGGTGATCGGCGCGGACGGGCTGCACTCGAACGTGCGGGGGCTGGCCTTCGGTCCCGAATCGGCCCACCTGCGGCCGCTGGGGCACCACATCGCGATCTTCACGGTGCCGGCGGAGTTCGGCGAGGAGCGCGTCGAGCTGATGCACCCGGCGCCGGGGCGCAGCGTCGGGGTCTACCGCACCGCCGGCTCACCGGACGCCAGGGCGATGTTCATCTTCCCCTCGCCCGAGGGCGCCGCCGGGAACCTGGACGGCGCCGGCCGGAAGGCGCTGCTGGTGGAGGCGTTCGCCGGCCTGGGATGGCAGGTGCCGCGCCTGCTCGACGCGATGTGGGCGGCCTCCGACTTCTACTTCGACTCGATGAGCCAGGTCCGGATGGACCGCTGGTCGACCGGGCGGATCGCCCTGGTCGGGGACGCGGCGTACGGGCCGTCGCCGGCGTCCGGGCAGGGCACGAGTCTCAGCCTGGTCGGGGCGTACGTGCTGGCCACCTCGCTCGCGGCGGCGCCCGACGACCCGGGGGCCGGCTTCGCCGACTACGAGCGGCGGATGCGCCCCTTCGTCGCGGCGAACCAGGGGCTCGCCGCGCGCAACCTCAAGGGCATGGTGCTGGGCTCGGCCGCGCAGATCCGGTTCCAGACGCTGATGCTGCGCCTGATGCCGCACCTGCCCGGCCGGGAGCGGATGATCCGCCGGGTGACCGAGCCGATCCGCCGGGCCGCCACCGCGATCACCCTCCCGGACACCCCGGCGCCGCGCCGGGCGTGAGGTCCGCCGGTCAGTGCGCCGGCGGTTCGGCGTCCAGCCGTTCGGCGTACGCGTCGCGCAGCTCGTCCCAGCCGAAGTCCATCGCCTCGGCCCCGCGGATCGGGCCGACCGGGTCGCCGTCGAGCAGATGGTCGGCGACGTCCAGGCAGAGGTGCCAGCCGGCGGCCATCATCGGCGCCAGTTCGGGCTTGTCGACGGTGTGCCGCAGGGTCAGCCGGGTGCCGGTGGCCGACGGGCTCAGCTCCCAGCGGAGCAGGCCGTCACCCCAGGTGTACTCGAGCAGGGTCGGCGGCTCGGCGCGGAGCACGGTGGCCGGCTGGGGGAAGCTCTCCTCGCCGTCGACCGTGCTGAGCGTGGCCTCGCCCGGGGTGTCGAGGTTGCGGCTGGCCAGGAACGGCGCCCACTGGGCGAGCCGGTCCGGCTCGGTGAGGGCGGCCCACACCTTCTCCGGCGGGTGCCGGAGGTCCCGGACGAAGACCAGCTCCCAGCGGTCGTCGGCGGGCACCCGGGCCACCTCGGCGAGCGGGCCGGGTCGGAAGTGGTCGCGGTCCATGGTCACTCCTGACTGTCCAGATGGCGTTCGAGGGCGTCGAGGTGGTCCGCCCAGAGCCGGCGGTACGGCCCCAGCCAGTCGTCCACGGCCCGCAGCGGGCGTACGTCGAGCCGGTAGATGCGCTGCTGGGCCGCCGTGCGGACGGTCACGAAGCCGGCCTCGCGGAGCACCCTGAGGTGCTTGGAGACGGTCGGCTGACTCATCCCAAGCGCGTCGGCCAGGTCGCCGACGCTGCTCTCGGCACGGCGCAGCCGTTCCAGGATGCGGCGCCGGCTCGGCTCGGCCAGCACGGCGAAGGCGTCGACGGACACCAGCCCAATATGCCCTCTCGCTCATATGCCTGTCAAGTAATACACGCTGGTCCCGACGCCCCCGGGACCGCGCCGCGAAGTCATGCCGCAGCGCTGAGCCCGCCCGGACCGGCCGCCCGGGGCGCCGGCTTCGGTCCGGGCGCGGGGTCGGGCTCGGGCTCCGGGGTGGGTGCCGGCACCGGAGCGGTCGGGTACGCCGACGGCGCGCCGGCCGGGTCGGGGCCCACGCCGGTCGGGTCGATCTCCTCCTCGGAGGGGTACACGTCGCCGCGCAGGGTCGGATCGTGGTAGCTGCTCATCCGGGTAGGGTTCCCCGTCCACGCCGCCGCAACCGTGCCCGATCGTCCGGTGTCCACCCCTTGACAAGGCGACGGATGATGCACCCGACGATGGGCCGCGAACGGGGGTACGACCACATGGAACTGCGCCGGGACCGGGGCCCGCTGGTGCTGGCCACCGTCTGCGTGGTCGGCGGCGTGACGGTGCTGATCGTCGGCGGCGACCGGGTGCTGCGGACGCTGGCCGCCCTGGGCGCCGTCATCCTCGGCGGCGTGGTGCTGCTCGGCGCGCTGCGACCGTTCCGCTTCGTCATCGGACCGGACGGGCTGGACGTGCGGCGGCCGGGACTGCGCGGCACGTACCGGTGGGACCAGTTCGACGCCCTGGTGCTCGACGACGCACCCCGACCGGGCTCGCGGTCCGGCTCGTCCCGGCTGCTCGGGGTGCCGGGCACCGCGCTGCCACCCGGCCCGCCGGCCACCGCGTACCACCCGGCCGACGGGCGGGCCGCGATCGAGCTGCTCGACCTGGCGCAGGTGCGCCAGGCGCCCGACGAGGTGGCGGCGGCGCTGGCCCGGTACGCCGGCGACCGCTTCATCGACGCCCGGGCCCGTCCCGCCGACGCGTCGCCCGACCGCCCCGCGAGCGACGGGAGCGATCGGGCGGCGAGCGACGGGCCGGTGAACGACCAGCCGGCGAGGGACCGGAGGACGACCTCGTGAGCGACGGCCCCGCCGCCTGCAACTGGGCCGGCAACGTCCGCTACGCCGCCCGCCGCCGGCACACCCCGTCCAGCATGGACGAGCTGCGCCGGCTGGTCGCCGGCAGCGAGCGGATCCGGGCCGTCGGCACCGGGCACTCCTTCAACCGGCTCGGCGACACCACCGGGGACCTGGTCTCGCTGGCCGGGCTGCCACCCGCCGTCGAGCTGGACCCGGAGCGCGGCACCGTCACCGTCGCCGCCGCCCTGCGCTACGGCGACCTCGCCACCCGGCTGCACGCCCAGGGGTACGCCCTGGCCAACCTGGCCTCCCTTCCGCACATCTCGGTGGCCGGCGCGGTCGCCACCGGCACCCACGGCTCGGGCGACACCCACGGCAACCTGGCCACCGCGGTCGCCGCCCTGGAACTGGTCACCGCCGACGGTGACCTGCTGACCGTGGACCGCGCCGACGAGCGGTTCGCCGGCATGGTGGTCAACCTCGGCGCGCTCGGCGTGGTCACCCGGGTGACCCTGGACGTGGTGCCCACCTTCGACGTCCGGCAGTACGTCCGGCTCGGCCTGCCGCGCGACGCCCTCGGCGCCGCCTTCGCCTCGGCGTACAGCGTCAGCGCCTTCACCGACTGGCGCTCCGCGCGGCTCGACCAGGTGTGGCGCAAGCAACGCGTCGACCAGGCGCCGCCCCCGGCCGACTGGCTCGGTACGACGGCGGCCCCGGCGCAGCGGCACCCGGTGCCCGGCATGCCGGCGGAGAACTGCACCCCGCAGCTCGGCGTGCCCGGGCCATGGCACGAACGGCTGCCGCACTTCCGGCTCGGCTTCACCCCGAGCAGCGGCGACGAGCTCCAGTCGGAGTACCACGTGGCGCGCGAGGTGGCCGCCGAGGCACTCGCCGCCCTGGACGGGGTGGCCGACCGGATCGCCGCCGTGCTGCAGATCTGCGAGCTGCGTACGGTCGCCGCCGACCCGCTCTGGCTCAGCCCGAACCACGGGCGGGACAGCCTCGCCATCCACTTCACCTGGATCGGTGACGAGGCGGCGGTGACGCCGGTGGTGGCCGCGGTGGAGGAGCGGTTGGCGCCGTTCGCACCCCGACCGCACTGGGGCAAGGTCTTCGGGCTGGACCCGGCGGCGGTGGCCGCCGCGTACCCCCGGCACGCCGACTTCCTGGCCCTGGCGACCGACCTCGACCCGGCGGGGAAGTTCCGCACGGAGCTGCTGGACCGCTACTTCCCCCGCCGCTAGCCGTCCGCACGGGGACCGTCCGCGCCGGACGTCGGACCGGTCAGCGGAACCACGATGCCGTGGCGTTGACTAGCCTGGAGACCCGATCGTCCATCGTGGATCCACGAGGAGTGTGATGGCACCGGAGCTTCCCGGCCCCGACGGGCTGGTGCGGGTCGACAACCGGGACCTGTCCAGGATCAGCGTCGTCGCCCAGTGCCTGGACAACCAGTGGGTCACCAGGGACCTGCTGGACCACATGCTGGTCCGCCGGCTGTCCTACGAGGATGTCGAGCGGCGTCGCCGGCAGGACGCCCGGGCCGAGTATCTGCGGTCGTTGCTCAACGCCGAGCAGGTGATCGTCAACCGGGCCTACTTCTTCAACAATCCGGTCGTCTACCAGGACTTCGTCGACCGTGGGCCGCAGCGGGACGCCTTCCGGGCGCTGCTGGACGAGAGCGTGCTGGTGCCCTTCCTGCTCCGGGAGAGGTCGCCCGCCGACGAGCCGCGGTTCACGGTCGACCAGGTCGGCTGGTCGGCGTGGCGGGACCTCCTCGGCGACCTGGACGCCATCCGGTGCCTCCGCCTGAGCTGGGACGACACCGAGAACGACGAGTGCACGCAGCGGCTGATGTTCGAGGAGTTCCACCGCTTCCTGCTGCAGTTGCGCGGCTTCAACCTCGACGCGCTGCGGCGGGACCTGGGTCTCGACGAGGCGGACATCCCGCTGTTGAAGCAGCGGCTGCGGGACGTGACCCTGTGGGCGGCCGACACCGACCGGGCCGACCGGGAGAGCTTCTACCGGACGTTCCTCGTCGAGCCGGGCACGCAGCCGGCGCAGGGCCGGTTCCGGTCGGCGCCCCTGGTGGCGGAACTCAAGCAGATCATCGATCTGCGGTACAACACCACCGTGCCGGACGCCGTGGAGCGGTACGCGTTGATCCCCACCGACTCGCTGCGTCGTACCGCGCTCCAGGAACGGCCACCGGTCCGGACGCGGAGGACGGCCGAGGACGGCGTACCGCGCCAGGACCTGCTCCAGGTGCTCGACCTGCTCAGGACGCTACGGCCCCAGGCGTTCGACCTGGCGCAGTCCCCACTGCGGATCGACCTGACCGGACTGGATCTGCGCCACGTACGGCAGGCGCGGGACACCGACGAGTGGCGCGGCTACCTGACCGCGCTCGAGGCGCTCCTCGACGATCCGACCGACTTCGTGGCCCGCGGGCAGGCGGTCTACGACCGGTACCTCGCCCTCGCCAGGCGGCTGGCGGAGATCGTCGGCGAGCGCCGTCGGAGCCACATGCGGATCTGGCAGCCGGTCATCCGGATCACCGTCGAGGTTCTGGGCGCGTCGGCCTCCCTCATCTACGACGGGGATCCCCGGCTGGAGGTCCTGGGTGACGTGGCCACCGAGGTCGCCGCCCGGGGTGCGGAGGCGGTGGTCCGGTTCGCGGTCGTCGGAAGGGACCAGCGTCGGGCCGGGAACGAGCTGGCGACCGGGATCGACGTCATGCGGGTCCGGCTGGAGCGGGCCCGCGAAGAATGGGAGGAGCTCGTCCGCCGGATGCGGGAGGGCGGGTTCCCAGTGACCGACGGACACGTCGACCGCGACTCGGAACCGAACATCGACCGACCCCGGGAGGACGAGTGAGCGACACCCCGGACCGCCGCCGTTACCAGGAACTGCGCGCCCGGCTGCCGGAGCTGTTCCGCAATCCGCCCGACGCCGCGGTGGAGATCCTCGACGACCCGGCAGAGGTGACCGCGGCGGAACGGGCCAAGGCCGAGGCGTTGCGGGCGCGGGGCCTGCCCGTCGAGTGGAGCCGGACCGGAGTCGCGTACCAGGACGAGTGGCTGACCCTGCTGCGGGATCCGGTCCGGTTCCCCGGCGGTGCCCTCGGCACGTACCTCCGGTCGATCTCGGTGGGCGGTGCGTACGGGGTGGTGCTGCTGCCGGTGCTCGACGGCGCCGTCGTGCTGATCGAGCACTTCCGGCACGCCACCCGCCGGTGGCACCTGGAGGCCCCCCGCGGGTTCGGGGAGCCGGGTGTGCCGGCCGACGAACAGGCCGCCCGGGAGTTGCGCGAGGAGATCGCCGCCGAACCGGTCCGCCTGGTCGACCTGGGGGTGCTGCACCCCGACACCGGGACCTGCACCGACGAGGTCCGGCTCTACCTGGTGGAGATCCGGGCGGTCGGCGCACCCGAGACGGGGGAGGGCATCCGGGCCGTCCGGGCCCGCCCGCCCGGCGAGGTCGGCGCGCTCATCCGGGACGGCGTGATCACCGACTCGTTCACCATCGCCGCCTTCACCCGGGCGTCCCTGCGCGGGCTGCTGGGCGACGCCGGTCTGATCACTGGTACGGGTCGGTGATCTCCCGGAGCCGGGTGAGCGCCCGCCGTAGTTGGCTCGTGGCCTGCCGGCCCAGGTGCCGCGTCCACTCGGCTTCGACCTCTGCCTCGGCGGCTCTCGCCACCCGGATCGCGGCTTCGCCGCGCGCGGTGATGGTGACCAGCCGGGCTCGGGCGTCGGAGGGGTCGGGCATCCGGCGGACGTAGCCGGCGCGCTCGAGCTGGTCGACGAGGAACGCGGCGGTCTGCTTGGTGACCCGCGCCTGCTCGGCGAGCTCGGTGACCCGGGTGCCGTCCGGGCCGATCCGGGCGAACACCCGCCCCTGCGCCGCGGTGACGTCATCGAATCCGGCGGCGGCGACGGCGTCGAGCACGCGGGACTCCATGGCCCGGTACGCGATGAAGCAGAGCAGTCCGAGGTTCGGCTCGTCGTCGAGTGGACTCTCGCTCATTCGGCCCCTTGACTTGGTCAGATGTCCTGACGAATATTGGTCAGAGGATCGTACCAAATCAAGGGGGCGGCGATGAATCGGGACGACGTCTGGCGGGCCATCGACGACGAGCGGTCCAGCCTTGCCGACCTCCTCGACGACCTGTCCGGACCGGAGTGGGAGACGGCGTCCCTTTGCGCCGGCTGGCGGGTCCGCGAGGTCGCCGCGCACCTCACCCTCGCCCACACCGGGGTACGGTCCGCGGCGGTGGCGATGCTGCGGGCCCGCGGCAGCTTCGATCGCATGATCCACGACACCGCCGTACGGCAGGCCGCGCTCCCTGTCGAGCAGTACGCCATCCGCCTGCGTGGCATGGTCGGATCGCGCCGGAAGGCGCCGGGCGTGACGCGCCTGGAGCCGCTGCTGGACGTCCTGGTGCACGGTCAGGACATCGCCCTGCCGCTGGGCCGGAGCCGCCCGATGCCCATGGACGCGGCGGCCACGGCCGCGACGAGGGTCTGGACCATGGGCTGGCCGTTCCACGCCCGCCGCCGGCTGGACGGGTTCGAACTCGTCGCCGTCGACCACGCCTGGTCCGTCGGGCGCGGCCCGCAGGTCGAGGGACCGACCGCGGCGATCCTGCTCCTGCTCACCGGCCGCTACGCGGTCCTCCCGGAGCTCTCCGGCCCCGGCGCCCCCGACCTCACCGCCCGGCTTGCCCCGGCACCTGCCTAACGGCGGCCCGTCGTCATCTGCTCGCGCATGCTGCCGCGCTGCACCGCCCGGCTGATGTCGCTCGGCGAGACGATCCCCACCAGCCGCTGGTCGGTCACCACCAGCGCCCGGCCGTCGGCGCACTCGCTGAGCCGGGGAAGCAGGTCGTTGAGCGCCTCGTCCGGGGCGGCGAGCACCAGCTCGTCGGCCCGGCAGGACACCTCGGCCAGCGTGGTGGTGGCCCGCCGATCGGCGGGGATGCCGCGGACCCGGTCCAGGGTGACCAGCCCGACCGGCCGGCCGTCCTCGGTCAGCGGCAGCGTCGAGTGCCGGTACGCGAATAGGTAGTGGTCCACGAAGTCGGCGACCGTCATGTCCCCGGACGCGGTCTGCGGCTGCGGCGTCATCACCTCGCCGACCCGGACCCCGCGCAGCGCGCTGCCCGTTCGGGCCTGCCGTTCCTCCATGCCGGCCGCGCCGATCAGGAACCAGCCGATCAGCGCCAGCCAGAGCCCGCCCACCCCGGCCCCGACCAGGAACTGCCAGAGCCCCAGGCCGATCAGCAGCGCGCCGAGGACCCAACCGGCCCGGGCCGCCACCACCGAGGCCTTCGTCCGGTCGCCGGTCGCCTTCCACACCGCGGCGCGCAGCAACCGGCCGCCGTCCAGCGGCGCCGCCGGCAGCACGTTGAAGATCGCCAGCAGGATGTTGATGCCGGCCAGCCAGGCCAGCGACCCGAGCAGCAGGCCGTGCGCGCCGGCCAGGGCCAGCAGCATCGCGATGCCGCCGAAGAAGAGGCCGATGATCAGGCTGACCAGCGGCCCGATCCCGGCGATGCGCAGCTCCGCACCCGGGTCGCGGGCCTCGCCGCGCAGCTCGGAGACGCCGCCGAAGAGCCAGAGCGTGATCCCCTCGACAGCGATGCCGTTGCGCTTGGCGATCACGGCGTGGGCCACCTCGTGGGCCAGCAGGCCGAGGAAGAAGACCACCGCCGCGCTCAGGCCGGCCGCCGCGTACGCCAGGGCCGGCCGGTCCGGGTAGGCGCGCGGGAACTGGTTGGCCGCCAGCCCCCAGGCGATCAGCAGGAAGATGACCAGGACGCTCCAGTTGACCCCGACGGGTACCCCCGCGATCCGGCCAAGCCGGAAGCTCGCCCTCATGCGTCCGTCATACCCCCACCTCGCCCCGACATGCCACCGCCCGCACCGATCACCGGCCGGGGGCCTCGCTGACCACGGTCGGCGAGAACTCGTTGGCCGCCTCGACCGCCCACTCCAGCGCGTAGTCGGCCTCCTGCTCCCAGCCCGGCTCACCACCGACGAAGTGCGACCGGCCCGGGAACTCGTGATAGGCGGTCACCGCGCGGGACGGCCGGTAGAGGCCGGCGGCGGACCGGGCCAGCGTCGGCGGCACCACATGGTCCTCGGTGCCGGTCGTGATCAGCAGCGGTGCCCGGTCGTCCCGGTGGGTGTCCGCCTTGGTGGCCGAGTTCGGGTCCAGGTTGGCGAAGGCGCCCTCGAAGAAGACATGCCCGGCGCCGGGGACGGCGTACCGCTCCCAGGCCGCGTCGGAGTCCTCGCGGCTCAGGGTGTTGCCGAAGGCGTAGGCGAAATCGTCGGGGGTGAACGGCACCGCCCGGTGCCGGTTGGCCGGGCTGCGCAGGATGGAGAACCCGGAGCGCAGCGTGCTGAGCGGTAGCTTCAGCACCCCCTTGACCGGGGCCGGGTGCATCGCGACGCCGGCGGCGCCGAGCCCGCGGGAGATCAGCAGCTGGGTGACCAGGCCGCCGAAGGAGTGTCCCATGATGATCGGGGGGCGGGGCTGGTCCCGGATGATCGCCGCGTAGTGGTCGACCATGTCGGCGATCCGCTGCTCGGCGACCGGAGTGGGGTCGGCGCGCAGCGCCGCCACCTCGGCCTCCATGCCCGGCCACGCCGGGGCGAGCACCTTGAAGCCCTGGGCCGCGTACCGGTCGACCCAGTGTTCCCAGCTCCGGGGCGTCATCCAGAGGCCGTGGATGAGCACGATCGTGTCGACCCGTACCGTCGGCGCGCTGGCCATGGCGTTCCTCCCGGTTCCGCGGTGTGGTCCGGGGGCGCTTACCCGGCGGGGCCGCCCCCGCACCTGTGCGGCCTGACAAATGTCATGGCCGGAACGTGACGGCCGCTCCGGGGGCGGGACGGCCGGCCGCCGGAGCATTCTTGTCATGACCGACACCGCACCGGCCGTCGAACTGGCCGGACTCACCAAGACCTTCGGCCCGGTGACCGCCGTCGACGGGCTCAGCCTCCGGATCGAGCCCGGTGAGGTGGTGGCCTTCCTCGGCCCGAACGGCGCCGGCAAGACCACCACCGTGGACATGCTGCTCGGGCTGGCCCGCCCGGACGCCGGGAGCGTCCGGCTCTTCGGCGGCACCCCCGCCGACGCCGTCCGGCTCGGCCGGGTCGCCGCCGTGATGCAGACCGGCGGGCTGCTCAAGGACCTCACCGTCGGCGAGACGGTGCGGATGACCGCCGAGTTCTACGGCCGGACCCGGCCGGTGGCCGAGGTGCTGGACCGGGCGGGCATCGCGTCCATCGCCGACCGGCTGGTCGGCAAGTGCTCCGGCGGCCAGCAGCAGCGGCTGCGCTTCGCCCTGGCGCTGCTCCCGGACCCGGACCTGATGGTGCTCGACGAGCCCACCACCGGCATGGACGTCGAGGGGCGGCGGGACTTCTGGCAGGCCATCCGGGCCGACGCCCGGACCGGCCGGACCATCATCTTCGCCACCCACTACCTGGACGAGGCCGACGCGTACGCGGACCGGATCGTGCTGGTGCGGCAGGGCCGGGTCGTCGCCGACGGCACCACCGCGGAGATCAAGAACCTGGCCGCCGGCCAGATCGTCCGGGCCACCCTCCCCGGCGCCGACCAGGCCGTGCTCGCCGCCCTGCCCGGCGTCCGCGCGGTCGAGGTACGCGGCGACGTGGTGCTGGTCCGCACCGACGACTCGGACGAGGTCGCCCGGCACCTGCTCACCCGGACCGCCGCCCGGGACGTCGAGATCACCTCCCGCAACCTCGAGGACGCCTTCCTCGCCCTCACCACCGACGGCCGGCCACCGATGGCTCGACCACCCCGGCCCGACCGCCGCCCGCCCGACCGCCCAGACCATCGGAGCCTGAAATGACCGTCGGCGCCCCCTCCGCCCCGTCCGTCACCCGCGCCGACCGGCGGCCCCCCGCCCTGGGCGGGTTCTCCACCGCCGTGCTGGCCATCGAGATCCGCCGGGTCCTGCGCAACCGCCGGACGCTGGTCTTCATCCTGGTCATGCCGGCGGTCTTCTTCCTCCTCTTCGGACTCCCGCAACGCGGACAGGAGCTGCCCAACGGCCGCCCGGTCACCGGCTGGATCATGATCAGCCTCGCCGTGTACGGCGCCATGGTCGCCACCACCAGCGCCGGTGCCGCGGTGGCCACCGAGCGGGCGCTGGGCTGGAGCCGGCAGCTCCGGCTCACCCCGCTGCGCCCGCCCGCGTACGTGGCGACGAAGGTGGCCACCGCCATGGTGCTCGGGCTGATCGCGGTGCTCGTCGAGTTCGCGGTCGGCGCGGCCGCCGGGGTCCGGCTGCCCGTCCAGGTCTGGCTGCTGTCCGGGCTCACCGCCTGGCTCGGCTCGCTGGTCTTCGCCGCCTTCGGGCTCTTCGTCGGCTACCTCGCGCCGGCCGAGAACGTCATGCAGTTCATGGGCCCGATCCTGGCGATCCTGGCCATGCTCGGCGGCCTCTTCGTCCCGCTCGACGTGCTGCCGCACACGCTGCAGCAGATCGCCAAGTTCACCCCGGTGTACGGGGTCGGCCAGCTGGCCCGGGCCCCGCTGACCGGGGCCGGGCTGGACTGGGTGGCGCTGGGCAACGTGGCCGGCTGGACCGTGCTCTTCGGCCTCGGCGCGGCCCGGCTGTTCCGCCGGGACACCACCCGCGTCTGACCGGGACGGCGGAGGTTAGCGTGTTCCGGATGGACCTTCCGCCGGACCCGATCCGGCCGGCGAGCCGCCACTGGCGGGTCACCGGCTGGCTGCTGGCCGCGGTCTGGCTCTTCTTCCTCAACATCCCGCTGCTCGCCGCCCTGCACCAGCCGGAGGTCTGGCGGCGGGTGGTGGGCGCGGTGACGCTGCTCGCCTTCGGGGTCCTCTACGTCTGCGTCTTCCAGTGGGCACGGGCCCAGCGGCAGCAGCACCGGCCCATCCCGGTCGGCCGGGCGTGGGCGGCCGTGGCGCTGCTGCTCGCGCTCGGGTTGGCCGGCATCCCGGGTACCGGCGGCGACTGGTTGACCACCCTGGTCTTCGTCGCGGCGGCGGCGGTGTTCCTGCTGCCGAACCGGCACGCGCTGGCGGTGGTCGTCCTCGCCGCGCTGACCCCACCGGTCACCGCCGCGCTGGTGCCCGGCTGGGAGGCGGAGGGCACGGTGGTCTTCGCGGTGCTGCTCGCCTCGTTCGCCATGTTCGGGGTGACCCGGCTGGCCCAGCGCAACAGCGAACTCCAGGCCGCCCAGCAGGAGATCCGTCGGCTCGCGGTGGCCGAGGAGCGGGCGCGCACCGCCCGGGACCTGCACGACATCCTGGGCCACTCGCTGACCGTGGTGGCGGTGAAGGCGGAGCTGGCCGGCCGGCTGCTGGAACTGGATCCGGCCCGGGCGGCCACCGAGATCGCCGACGTGGAACGGCTGGCCCGGCAGGCCCTCGCCGACGTGCGGGGCACCGTCGGGGCGTACCGGGGGATCAGCCTGGCCGGGGAACTGGCCGGCGCCCGCTCCGCGCTCGCCGCCGCGGGCATCGCCGTGGAGCTGCCGGACGGGGTGCCGGAGCTGCCGGCGGAGCGGGACGAACTCTTCGGCTGGACGGTACGGGAAGGGGTGACCAACGTGGTCCGGCATAGCGGGGCGCGGCGCTGCGTGATCCGGGTGGAACCGGGCCTGGTCGAGATCCGCGACGACGGGCGGGGACCCGCGGCGGCGTCCGCCGGGCCGGGAGGGCACGGGCTGGTGGGGCTGCGCGAGCGGGCCCGGCGGCTGGACGCCACGGTCACCGTCGGCCGTCGTCCGGACGGCCCGGGCTTCCTGCTCCGCGTCACCCTTCCGGTCGACCGGTGAGCGAGCCGATCCGGCTGCTGCTCGCCGACGACCAGGCGCTGGTCCGGGGGGCGCTGGCCGCGTTGCTGTCGCTGGAGCCGGACCTCACGGTGGTCGCCGAGGTCGGGCGGGGCGACGAGGTGGTCCCCGAGGCCCGCCGCACCACGCCCGACGTGGCCCTGCTCGACGTCGAGATGCCCGGCCTGGACGGGATCGCCGCGACCACCGCGCTGCGCGCCGCGGTGCCCGGCTGCCGGGTGCTGGTGGTGACCACCTTCGGCCGCCCCGGCTACCTGCGGCGGGCGATGGAGGCGGGCGCCAACGGCTTCGTGGTGAAGGACACCCCGGCCCGGCAGCTCGCCGACGCGGTACGCCGGGTGCATGCCGGGCTTCGGGTGGTCGACCCCACCCTGGCCGCGGAGACCCTGGCCACCGGGGCCAGTCCGCTGACCGAACGGGAGACCGAGGTGTTGCGGACGGCCCGGGGCGGCGGCACGGTGGCCCAGCTCGCCGCCGTGCTGCACCTGTCCGAGGGGACGGTGCGCAACCACCTCTCCGCCGCGATCGGCAAGACCGGCGCGCGGAACCGGGCCGACGCGGTGCGCATCGCCGAGGAGAACGGCTGGCTGCTCGGCGAGTGAGCGCGCCGGTCAGGCGGTGGCCGGCGGGGCGGGCAGCTCGTCGACCACCACGACACCGGTGCCGGCGGGCACCTCGCCGAGGAGTTGGCGCTGGCCGCTGCGGGTCAGCCGGATGCAGCCGTTGGTGACGTTCTGCCCGAGGGTGTCGTCGTTGTACCAGCTGTGCAGTCCGATGTGGGCACCGCGCAGCCCGGCCGGGACGGCGCCCGGATCGTCGGGGATCGCGCCGAGGGCGAAGATGTCCACCCCGCCGTAGACCGCCTGCGGCGGGGGCGTGCGGCCGAGGATGAAGGTCCGCCCGAGCGGGGTGAACTGGCCCGGCCGGCCGAGGCTGACCTCCCACGACTTCACCGGGCGGGCGTCGCGGTACCAGGTCAGCCGGTGCGGTCGGCGTTCCACCACGATCTGGTCGCGGAGCGCGACGGTGGTCCAGCCGCCGGCTGGCAGCCAGGCGATCCGGCGGTTGGCCGAGGGGAGCAGCACCGCCGTCCAGCCGACGCGGTGGTCGACCACCGGCATGGTCAGCTTCACGTCCCGGATGGTGGGGGCGAGGAAGGCCAGCGGGCGTCCGCCGGGCGCGTCGTAGGCGGCGATCTGCCGGGTGGGCGCGAGCCCCTCGGTGAGCGGGCGGGTGTCGCCCGATCCCGGGTCGGTGGGGAAGCCGCGTGGCGCGGGCTCGTAGTCCACGACCGGCAGGTCGTCCGGGGCGGGCGCCGCCGCGGGTACCGACTCCGCGGGTGTCGGCGCCGGGTCGGTCGCGACGGGGCCGGCCGGGCCGGTCACCACGGGGCCGGCTGCGGCCCCGGTCGGCGTCGGCCCGCCGGTGAGCGTCCGCCCGACCAGCAGTGCGGCCAGGAGCAGCAGCGGTACGCCGAGCGCGGCGAGCAGCCAGCCCAGCGTCCAACGGGAGATCAAACGGTCAAACAGCACAAAGTGACTGTAAAGGAAAGGAAGCCCCCCGCTCGGCTGAAGTGCGGTGCGGGGGGCCTCCGAGTCGGTCCGGGCCGGTCGGATCGGGCCGGCCGGGCCTGGTCGGGTCAGGGCAGCTTCGCGCCGATGTGGACGGCGACCGCGTCGTGCGCGTTGATGTTCGCCGCGAACCAGCCGTTGGCGTCCACCGTGATCACCGGCCCGCTGCAGGAGCCGTTGCTGAAGTCGCCGTGGATGACGTCGCAGTACCGGCCGGCGGGCAGCCCCGCGTAGTAGGAGCGGCCGGTGACCGCGAAGTCCTCGTCGTTGACGGTCAGGTAGCCCTTGCCGGCCCGGCTGAACGCGATGTGCTGGTACCCGTTGTCGTACCAGTTGGCCACGGCGGCGCCCTGGGTGGCGTTGTTGAAGGCGACCATGTTGGCGATGACCCGCCAGCGGTGCTCGCACTGCCAGCCCGAGTAGCAGGTGGTGTTGAGCGTCTTGTTGTTGGCGTCCGAGGGCGGGCCCTGGTCCCGGCTGCTGAACGTGAAGCTCGACATCACCGTCGGCGAGCCGTACGGCCAGGCCAGCATGAACGCGTTCGCGAGCGCGTAGGTGCCGCCGTTGCGGTAGGTGAGCACGCCGCCGTCGCGCTGGGTGTCGTGGTTGTCCACGAAAACCGCGGCCGAGCCGGTGGGCAGGTAGCCCCACGCCTCGCCGAAGTTCCTCAGGTACGCCAGCCGCTCGCTGTTGAACATCCGGGCGAGGTCCTTGCCGTACCGGAACTCGTGCACGTCGCCGTTGCCGGTGTACTCGGTCGGCTGGATCGGCTCACCGGCGCCGTAGATGACCTCCTGCACCACGTACGCCGAGCGGGAGAGCTTGCCCTTGATGGCGGCGATGTCGGCGGCCGGCATGTGCTTGCTGGCGTCCAGCCGGAACCCGTCCACGCCGAGCGAGAGCAGGTCGTTCAGGTAACCGGCGAGCTTCGACCGGACGTAGTCCGACTCGGTCCTGAGGTCTGCCAGGTTGACCAGCTCGCAGTTCTGCACCTCGTACCGGTCGTTGTAGTTGACGATGTCGTCGCCGCCGTTGCGGCCGCAGTGGTGGAAGTCCTGGGTCTGGTAGCTGCCCGGGTAGTCGTAGTGCCCGTACGACGAGCCGGCCCAGCCGGTGCCGCCGATGTCCTGGCCGGACATGTGGTTGATGACGGCGTCGACGATCACCTTGACGCCGGCGGCGTGGCAGGTGTTCACCATGGACTGGAACTGTGCGCGGGTGCCCTTGCGGGACTCGACCCGGTAGCTGACCGGCTGGTAGGCCAGCCACCACGGGTTGCCCTTGACGTGCTCCTGGGGCGGGGAGACCTGGACGTAGCCGTAGCCCTTGGGGCCGAGCACGCTGGTGCACTCGCTGGCCACCGAGGGCCAGTTCCACTCGAAGAGCTGGGCGATGACCTTCTTGGTGCCGGACGGGGCCGCGGCGGCCGGGGGAGCCGCCACGACGGTCGGTACGAGCAGGCTGGCGATCATGCCGAGGGCGAGGACCGCCGAGCGGCATCGGCGTCGATGCATCGGGACTCCTGGGGGTACGGAGGACGGGGTGGCGCGGCGCGGGGGGAGGATTCCACTGTCGAGTTCTTGCAACAGTGGCCTGAAATTTTCGGCAAGGTTACAAGCGTGTTGCAACGGCTGTCAACGGATGGAAATGCGTCGTTGGATTTGGCGCTACACGCGCGCCGGGGGCACCCGGTTCGACGGAGCGGCCGAGAAATTCGCGACCGGGCTGATCCGCTCGCCACGCCGCTCCGTACCTGAGGAGGGAGCAGGGTCGGCCGGTGGGGGCGCCGCCGTGAGACACGATCGAGGAGCAGATGGCCCGGGCAGAGCAGAACGAGAAGGCGGCGACCGTCCGGACCACCAGCACCAGTCGAGGTGCCCGGACCCGGTCCAAGTCCGCACTGGTCGCGCTGACCGCGTCCGCGCTCGCCCTCGCCTGGGCCGGCGTCGAACTGGCCGGCGCGGGCGGGACGGTGTACGCGTACGGCTTCTTCTTCACCGAGTTCTTCGCCGGGGTGGTCGCCCTGGTCTCGCTCAGCCTCACCGTGATGATGGGGCTGCTCGCCACCGACCGGCTGGTGCTGCTGATCCGGCATCGGGTGCTGCTCCAGTCCGCGCACCGGGCCACCGGCATCCTCGGCGTGGCCGGACTGGTCGTCCACGTCATCACCAAGATCTCGATCGGCCGGGCCGCGCGACCGACGCCGTGGTGCCGTTCATCGGGGGCCGGGGGCTCTACGTCGGGCTGGGCACCGTGGCCGCCTTCCTGATGGTCAGCGTGCTCTGGACCGGCCTGATCCGGGTCCGCTTCGCCGGGGTAGGTCCGAAGTGGCTGTGGCGGGCGCTGCACTCCATGGCCTACGTCTCCTGGCCGTTCGCCCTGCTCCACGGCCTCAACGCGGGCCGGCCGGCCAGGTCCTGGGTGGTGCTGAGCTACCTGGCCTGCGTGCTGCTGGTGGTGCTGGCGCTGCTGGTCCGGGTCTCCGTCCACCTGGGCAGGCGCAGCCGGGAGCAGCACCAGGCCGCCGCGCTGAACCAGGCGATGGCCGGCAGGCCGGCCGAGGAGAGCCCGGGACTCTTCGCCGGCCTGGTCCGCCGCCGCTCCGCCGAGGAGGAGAGGAGCCGCACCGGCCGGGGCCGCGAGGGCGGCTGGGCGGAGACCACCGCGACCTCGTGGACCGCGCCGGCCGGCACCGCCCGCCGCCGCGACCCCGACCGGTTCGCCGTGCCGGTGGTG
>NZ_JAEVHJ010000119.1:0-18427 GCF_016802855.1 Micromonospora sp. ATA51
GACGAACCAGGCGGCGTCCGCCACGACAGACCCGCCACGATCCGGCTCTACAAGCTCAGCCACCAAACTCCATGATCAACTTAGGCTACGCGGCATTGGTCCATGGCCGATCGTCGTACCGGTCCTACACGTCCTACCCGTCCCCGTCCGACTACGCTTCGCCAACCCCGTCCCGCAGCGGCGGCGGAAGCGGGTCCTCCGGTGGCGGCGGTGGCAGTCGATCGGCGCGACCTCGGTGGTCGCCAGCTAGCTCGCCCGTTGCCTACACCTCTGACGAGGTCGCGGCGCTGGACCGCTACCGCAGCAAGGTCGAGGCGGTAGGACCTCGGACCGAGTCGTACGACCTGTTCCTCTGTCACGCCTGGGACGACCGGCGTGAGACCGCGACTGAACTGCACAACCTCCTCGAAGCCGAGGACGTGTCGGTCTGGTTCAGCGAGAAGGACATCATCCTCGGCCAGCCGTTCATGCGGGAGATCGACAAGGGCCTGGCCAAGACGCGCATCGGTCTCGCCCTCATCACGCCCGCATTCCTCAGGCGTGTCGAGCGCGGCGGGGTGTCCGAGAAGGAACTCTCGGAACTGTTGTCGCGTGACCTGCTGATCCCTGTCGCGCATGGGGTCACCTACGACGAGATTCGGTCGGTCAGCCCGCTCCTCGGCTCCCGCAACGGGCTGAGCACAGAGGAGGACTCCATGGAGGACATCGCCAAGAAGATCGCCGAACTGATCGCCGTGTAACGTCCCGGCGCTACTGGACGGGTAGTGACTATGATCCACCATGGCGTACCAGGTCGTCGGCCCGCCAGCCGTTATCCGGATCTGCCGCCGAGCGGGCGCCAGTGCGGACGAGGCTCTGTCACCGTTCGAAGACGTGCGGGCTGGCGCAGGGTCATGTCCCGGGCCGCTGTTGTGCCGAGACCGGTGCCCCTGCGGGCTAATCGGCGCGCCCGATGGTGAGGTTGCTGTTGGCCGGCTTCGTGCGCAATGCAGCCCGAAGCTGTGGATGCTGCTCCAAGTCGGATCGCATCTCGGCCACTGCCGCGTGCCGGCGGGGACCGACTGGAGCAAAGTTGAAGCCAGTGTCCTGCTTCGGCAGGGCGGCGATGCCCGTCAGAGCAGGCCGTCGTCGAAGCGCATCTCGAGGCTGACCTGCCAGTACTCGGGATCCGGGCAGGAGCCGAGTCGGTCATCAATGCCGACGCCAGTTCCCGGTAGTGGATGGGATAGAGCCAGATCCATCCGGTCCACGGCGGGTCTATGCCCAGCGCGCCGACGCAGCCCGTTTTGCCGTAGCGGGCGGAGGGGTTGGGCGCGGCCTTCATGGTGATCAGGAGGCGGAGTGTCGTGGGCCGGGTCAGGACCGGGCTTGGGTATCGGCTGCGCGTTGGGGACCGTCCCCCAGAGGGGTAGCTGTTCCAGCGGAACCACCTACATTGCTGTGTGAAGCCTTCCTTGCGCATTCAGTGACATGGATAGTCTTGCGTCGGAAGAATCCGGGTACCAGTTACGTGGCCGTTCGGCTCGCGGTCGATGGGGCATGTCGCGCCAAGCTTGTGAGGAAGTCGAAATGGGCGCAGTGCTCCAGTACTGCGTTGTCGACCGCGCTGAGCTGGCCGTATTCATCGAGAAAGCTCGCGCGTAGGTCTGGGCGGTGGGGCCAGACCCGAGTGGCGAGTCGCACGAGGTCGCGGGCGGGCAGGTCGTAGCGGCTGTGCTCGAAGTCGATTAGCCTGACCGCTCCGTCGTCGCCGTAGATCATGTTGCGGGGCATGAAATCGAGGTGGCACGGAAAGGCAGGCAGCGGCGCCAGATCTCGAAGGGCTCCCATATGGGCGCGTACCTCAGCCCGGCGGGCGGCGGCGATGCGGTCCCCGGCCTGGTGGATCCAATACTCGGCCCGTTCTGCAAGCCAGGAGGCCCAGTCCGGTTGGAGGCGGGGTGGCCCGGCGGCGTGCAGTGTCTTGATTAGTTGTCCTGCCTTCCGGTACGCCTCCTGCTCGGCCGTGGGTTCGAGTTGCCGCTCGGTGAGCGGGACTCCCGCTACGGCGGTGATGACGATGGCTGGTGGGCCGTCGGTTGTCGCGAGCAGTCGGGGGCCTTGTCTCCGAGGGCGGGAACCCAGGTCCGGTAGGCCTGGACTTCCTGGTTGTGGCGTTCCGGGCTGCGATGGATCTTGATAATTACGTCTCCATGAGCGGACGTCGAGGCACGGAGCACGCGAATGCCAGCATGCCCGGGGTGCGAGGCCACGGGTTTGGCGTCGGCGTCGAGGAGCCGTTGGCAGAGCGCGAGGTGAACGTCGAGGTCAGTCATGTCGGGGGCGAAGGTGTCGGGTGTCGTTGTGGCTGACGAGTTGCCAGATGGTGCGGCCGAAGCGGTTGGTGGGCCGCTGCCATCGGGCGATGGAGGCGTGGTCGGTGACGAAGCCGAGTCGCAGGCAGGCGTTCCGGGGGAGGCCGAGGAGCAGGGTGTGGGCCGCCTCGATGGTTTCGCCGTGAGCGGCGATGAGGATTCGTTCACCATCGTGGCGGGCGAGGATCCTTCCGAGTGCTGTTGAGGCCCGGTCGAGGTATTCGTACCACGTGTCGGAGCCGGAAGCGTACTGGCGGTCTGGGCTGTGCTGAGGCGGCCCCTGGAAGGAAGTTTTGATGTCGACCCAGGGTCGGCCGTCGGCGTCGCCGTGGTCAGGGCCGCGGAGGTCCGGGTCGATGGTGGCGGCCAGGTGCAGGGCCCGAGTGATGATCTCGGCGGTCTGGGTGACGCGGAGTCGGGGTGTGGCGTAGAGGGCGGCATAGGGCTGTTGGGCATGTTCGGCGGCCAGGCTGGCGGCGAGTTGCTCCGCCTGCTTCCGGCCGAGGTCGGTGAGCCCGGTGCAGCCCTGTTCACCACCCACGATTCCGGCGACGTTGCAGGCGGCTTCGCCGTGGCGGGCGATGACGAGTTCGGTTGTTGGGGCCATTCGGGGGTTCCTTCTCAGGTCAGCTCGGCGAGGAATGGGTCTGGCCAGGGTCGGACGGTGGGCCAGGGGTGGCGGTAGCCGTTGCGGCCGAGATATCGCAGAGTCAGCAGGTGGTGCAGCTCGGCGTACCGTTTCAGGTCGGCCAGGCTGCAGATCTGGGGCGCGACAGCGAGGCGGTAGGCGCGGAGACAGCGAGTGGTCGACCGGTCGGCGAGGCGGCCGTAGGTCATGGATGCGGTGACCAGGAGGCCGGCTAGGTCGTAGCCGAAGGGAGCGAGCGTCAGGTCGTCGAAGTCGACGACGGCGACCTCATTGCCGTTCGCAAGGTAGTTCCGAATGTTCGGGTCCTTGTAGAACGTCACGAACTCCCCGGCTCTGTCGAGTACGGCGTCGATGACCGATCCGTGGATGCCCCCCGCGGCTGCGGCGTGGTGTAGCGCCGCCTGACGCGGGCTGGCGAAGTCGGGGATCACGAGTCCGGTCGAGGTGATGTGGGGTTGATCGAGACGGGCGGTCCGAAGTTCAGATCGGTGCGCGGCAGCGTGGAGCCGGCCGAGTGCTGCGGCGGTCCGCGGAAGGTCGCCCACTTTTGGTGTGTGCCCCGGGAGTCGTTCGAAGATCAGATGTCGGTTACCCCGGGCGAGGAGTGCGGGCAGGCGTACGCCGGAGCCTAAGCCGGCTAGCCAGGCGTGATGGGCGGTAGCGGCGGCGCAGCGTTCCGGGTCGTCGTACCGCTTGACGAAGGGGCCGCCACTCATGGCCGCACCGCCACGGCGTATCTAACCGTGGACCGGGTCGTGTAGGGCGGTGGGGCCAGCCGCTGCTGGAGGGCCGCTGCGAGGGCGGGGATCCCGCCGGTCAGGGTGATCCGGTATTTGGGTGTGGTCGTGAGATGGCGGGCGAGGTGCGTGGCGTCCGCGAAGTGGAAGACGTGTTCCTCGTGCTGGACGTCGATGACTCTCAGCTTGGTGGCGGCGATGGTGTGCAGGTTGCCGCTGTGGAAGCTCTCGTAGAGGCTCGGTCGGCTGGTGGCGTGCGGGTCGAGGCCGGCGGCGTGGACCAGATGGTCGAGGTCGGCGTAGCTGTCCAGCGACTTGGTGACCAGGACGGCTGTGCCGCCGGGGCGTAGGCAGCGGGCGATCTCGGTGATGGCCCCGTCTGGCGTCGGCGAGTGGTACAGACAGAAGGCGGCAACCGCAGCGTCGGCCATGCTGTCGGGCAGTGGCAGGTGGTGAAAGTCAGCGCAGACCACCGAGCCCAACGCACCAGCGTCCCCGAGGCGGTCGCGGGTGGTGTGGAGAAGCGCGGCCGAGGCGTCCACGGCAACGAGCCGCCGGGGCCGGAGCCGGTCAGCCAGGCGCAGGGTTGTGGTACCGCGCCCGCAACCGACGTCGAGCACAGCGGCCCCGGTCGGGACCCGGGCGGCGAGCAGGTCGGCGATCGTGTCGGCGACGTCGCTTCCGCTGATCTTGGCGCGATGCAGCGCGTGGGTACGGTCGGCGAGCCGGCCGTTGCCCCGGTAGAGGTCGCCGTGGACCAGCGTGGGGTCAAGGAACGGGTTGGCCGACATTCGTCGCCTCCCGTTCCGCTGCGGTCAGGTCACGGGCTGGTGCTCGTCGCGGACGCGTTTGATTAGTTGGGTGGCCTGGTGGCGGCTGGTGAGGGTGATCAAGCGGACGTGTGGCCCGTGCTCGCGGAGCAAGTTCCGGACTCGCGGGCGCATGGTGCGCCGGTAGCCAAGGATGTAGCGAACGAAGTTCCAGGTGATGCGGTCGTAGACGCCGTCCTGCTGGTGTTGCCCGCCGCGGTATCGCCAGCGACGTTGGGCGATGCCCCACAGGCAGGTCATAGCTGGCAGGTCGAGGAAGATCACGGTGTCGGCGGCGGCGAGCCGGATCGGCAGAGTGCCGGCATAGTTGCCTTCGATGATCCATCGTTCGCCAGCGACGAGCTTCTCCTGCTGGGCGGCGAACTCGTCCTGCGGTAGCGGCTTCCAGTGCTCGTCGTAGTAGGTCGCGTCGAGGTGAGTCAGGGGCGCGTCGAGGATCCGGGCCAGCTGGCGCGCGACGGTGGACTTGCCGCTGCCGCCGCAGCCGATGATGGCGATCCTGTCCATGGTTCTCCAGGGTAGAGGTGTGGTGCGCTCGTCCGGTGGCGACACGGTGGGTCATAGCAGCACCGACTCCGGGTGATGTAGCAGGTCGGTGAGCACCCCGAGCTGGGTCGAGAGTCGAAACGGGTCGAGGTGCCGTAGGCACCCCGCGATCAGGCTGGCGTGGTCGTCGGTGCCGGCGATCTCGCTGAGCCAGCCGGTGCGGTGCCTCACGTCCGTGGCGTGGCGGACGATCAGCGACGGGGGAACGAGGGCGTCGGCGCTGCGGACCTCACCGGGCAGCAGGGGCATGCAGCCAGCGAGAACGGCTTCGAAGATCCGTTGGGTCATCTGCCCTGCTTTGGCGTACCGGCCGGGCAGCAGCAGAACGGTGGCCAGCGCGTCGGCGTAGATCGCGGACACCCTGGGAAACGAAACGCGGCCGATGAAGTTCAGATTCGGCCAGCGTCTGGTGTCGGCCCACTTGCCCGCGATCAGGTGGGGCAGTTGGGCGGCGGCCGGCGCGAAGTACGTGTCGAACATGTGGTCGCGGTCGTACTGGTTACCGACGTAAACCAGTGGGGTGCGGCGGGGCAGGGCCGCCAGCCCAGCCGGGTCAGCGGCGTCGATAGCCGTGTCGGCAACCGGGAAGTGGAGTGGTACCGCGCCCGGGGTCGGGTGCAGAGCGGGTTCACACACGGTGACCTTGCGGGTACGGCGAAGGGGGTCCGTGGTGGGCAGCCGGCGGTCCTTGTCCCACAGGATCGTTGGAACGCCGACCTGGTGGGTGTAGTGGTCAAGCAGCTCGACCTGCCGATGCAGGTCACAGGTGTGGCCGGGTCGCCCGCAGACGGTGGTGTTACGACCGGGAATTGGCCAGCGCCATTCGAGGAACAGCGCGTCGATATCGGGCAGGCCGACATCCCAGCGGTAGTGGCCGGTGAGATCGTCGCCGGCCTCGCACAGGTCCCGGTTCGGTTGAAGGAAGACGATGTCGTGGCCGGCCGCACAGAGCCCGTCGACCAAGGTCCGGCGGTGACTGCGGCCTCCGTCCGGGGTGTCGATGATGCCGGGACCGAGAAATCCCCAGAAGCTGTAGCCAATTCTCACTTGGTTACCCACCAGCCTTCGATGAGCAGCGCGTCCAGGCCGGACTCGGTGAGGCAGCCCAAGGCCATCTCTGGTGTGCCGCAGATCGGCTTGCCCTTGATGTTCAGCGAGGTGTTGATCAGCACGGGGTGGCCGGTGATCTCGCCGAAGCGGGTGAGGACGTCGGTGAGGAAGGGGTTCTGCTCGCGGGTGACGGTCTGGACCCGGGCGGTGCCGTTGACGTGCACGATCGCGGGCAGCCGGTCGCGGGTCAGATCGGTCACCGGGGCCGCGAGCGACATGTACGGCGAGGGTTGGCGCAGCCGGACGTAGTTGGCGGCCTTGTCGGCGAGGAGCACGGGGGCGAAGGGCCGGAACGGTTCGCGGAACTTGACGGTGGCGTTGAGGCGCTCGACCACGCCGGCCTCCAGGGGAGAGGCGAGGATCGACCGGTGCCCCAGGGCCCGTGGCCCGGCCTCCAGCGCGCCGGTGAACAGGCCCACGATCGCCCCGTCGGCTAACTGCCGGGCCAGATGGTGGACGGGTTCGGCGGGACGGCTCGCGTGCAGTCCCACTCGCGGTGCGGCCGGTAGCGCCAGGTCGGGATAGGCGGGGCCGAGGTAGCAGTGATGGCGGATGCCGGTGGGTGGGCGGCCGGTCACGTCGAGCCAGACATGGGCGGCGGCGCCGATCGCGGTGCCCGCGTCGCCGGGGGCGGGCGGTACGTGTATCTCGTCGACGATGCCGGCCTGGGCGATGAGGCCGGCGGCTACGCAGTTCATCGCGACCCCACCGCCCAGGCAGAGCAGCCCGGAGCCAGTGAGCCGGCGGGCTCGCGCGGCGAGATGCAGCATCACTTGCTGTGTGCGTTCCTGCAGTGCAGCGGCCAGGTCGGCATGCACGGGCTCTACCGGTGCCGTCGGTAGGCGGGGCGGGCAGGTCGCGGCGGTGAACGTGGGTGTGACCCGGCCGTACCGGCTGGCGAGCACCCGCAGGGGGATCAGCGCCGGGTCGAGGGTGAAGCCGTCGGCGGTGAGCCGGATCGCCCGAGACATCACCTCCCGGAACCGGGCGGGGTCGCCAAGGGCAGCCAGCGCCATCACCGTGCCTTCCTCGTCGCCGCGCCGCCAGCCGAGGTGTTCGGTAACGGCTCCGTAGGCGTAGCCGAGGGAGGCCGGGTCGTCGATCGCGTGCGCCAGGTCGAGGCTGAGCCGCGAGTTTCGCTGACGGGCGTGCCAGGTGGTGGTGGTCTGCAACTCGCCGAGGCTGTCGACGATCAGGACCGCTGCGTCATCCACACCGGCGGCGGCGAAGGCGTACAGGGCATGCGCGCGGTGGTGCGGCACCGGCTGGAGTTGTGCGCGTGGGAAACGCTCGGACAGGTCTCGCATCCGGGCCTGGTAGCGGCGGTGGACCGTGGTGAAGCTGCGGGCCCGTGGCACGGCTCGTGCGCGGCTGGCAGCCTGCCGCAGATGGGTCGGCAGTTGGCCCAGCGCGCGTAGGTAGCGGCGTCCGTCGAAGTTGTACGCGACCGTGGTCACGTCCGACGGCGACAGGCCGGCTTCGGCGAGCAGCCAGGCGACACCGTATGCCGGGTACGCCTTGCTGTGCTTGACCCCGTCGAGCCGTTCCTCTTCGACGAAGCCGATCAGGTGGCCGTCGACCAGTAGCGCCGCCGCCGAGTCATGCGTATACGCGCACAGCCCAAGCACCACATCCGCGGTCATGCCAGCTCCGGCGCTGCGAGGGCCGGCCGGGTGAGGTGCTGGTACCAGGCGACGAGAGCAGCGCCGAGCGGCCCTGGGGTGTCGTGGGCGACCTTGCGGGCCAGGTCCCGCTCGCCGAGCTTCCATGTCCGGTAGCTGGTCAGCACTTGCCCGAACGTGTCCCACAGGGTGCCGTCGGACAGGTCGCCGTCGCCGGAGATGACCTGCGCGAGAACAGCGTCCAGCCTGGGCCAGTCGACGCCGATCGGATCCATCTGGGTGACGGCTGGTTCGTGGTGGAGACACTCGGCGGCGGCCGGAGCGTGATCGGCGTAGAGGTGCAGCGAGTCGACGTGGTGGTGGTACTCGCCGACCTCGACACCGAGCCAGCCGGCCATCAGCTCCTGCAGGAGCGTGGTCGCGAAGATGTCGTATGGGAAGCCGAGCCAGAGGTCCTGGCTGCGCATGCTGGTGTGCATCTCGAGCCGGTCCTGCCGGATCAGGAACCGGTACCCGAGAGTGCACGGCACGTCCCGGTAGCCGTGGTGGTCGCGTGCCGGGTCGTAGATCTGGACGACGGCTTGTCGGGAGTCTCGGTCGGCGGTCAGCTTCCGAACGACCGCGTCAAGCTGGTCGAGGCTGCCGCCCCACTGGCGGATCCGCGGCCCGTACGCGCCCTGCAGGATTCCGTCGTCCGCGTAGCGGCGCAGGTTGTCGTTGAAGTCGAAGATCCACGGGTCATCCGAGCCGGATAGGATCCACAGCGCCTCGGCGACGGCGAACGCCGGGTTGATGATGCGCGCCGGTGGCACGGAGACCAGGCGCCGGCGAGGGTTGGTCAGGCACAGGTGTGCGCCGACGACCTCGGTGGTCATCATGTCGCGTGGGCAGGCGATACGGCCGTTGAGGAGCACCGCCTGGCTGGTGGCGGCGAAGAGTTCGCTCGCAGAGTTTGCGGTCAAGACGATCATGACAAGGGTTCCTTCGGTCAGGAGGTGAACGCGGCGAGTCGGTCGCGGGAGAGGTTGACCAACCAGGCGGACTGCCGGGCCATGCCCTCGTGCAGGCCGACGGTGGGCCAGTAGCCGAGCAGCCTGCCGGCAAGGGTCAGGTCCGCGGCCGTCGAGGGAACGTCACCCGGCTGGGCGTCGGCTACCTGGACCGGAATGTGCCGTCCGGTGACCGTGGACGCCTCCTGGATCGCGCCCCGCATGGAAACGCTCGCTCCGCCGCCGACGTTCACCACGGCGCGTGGGGTATCTACGTGAGCGGCGGCGATCGTCGCGGCGACGACGTCGGTGATGTAGGTGAACTCCCGCCGTTGGCTGCCGTCGCCGAAGAGGGTGACCGGCAAACCGGTATAGGCCGCGAATAGCAGCCGGCCGATGGCCATGTCGGGTCGCTGCCGTGGCCCGTACACGGTGAAGTAGCGCAGGGCTGTCACGCTGAGCCGGTTGTCGGGGCGGCACGCGTAGGCCACACAGAGCTGCTCGGCGGCGAGCTTGCTCACTCCGTACGGGGAGACCGGGCTGGTCCGGTCGTCCTCGCGGCTGGGCCGCTCCGCCGGACCGTAGACGCTGGACGAGGAGGCGTAGACCAGCCTCCGTACACCCGATCGGACGCACGCGTCGAGCAGCCGTTGGGTGCCGAGCACGTTGGACTGTGCGTAGTCGTGAAATTCCACACCCCAGGAGGGCCGGACGCCTGGCCGGGCAGCCAGGTGGAACACGATGTCGCAGCCGTCCACAGCGTCATCGAGCCGGTCGGTGGCCAAGTCCCGGCAGAGCGGTGTGAACAGCGTGTTGCCGGCTGCGGCTGCCAGGTTCTCACCTGCGAGGGCGTCCTGACCGAGCCGGCGGCGGTCGAGGCCGACCACTTGCATGCCTCGGGCCAGAAGCGCGTCGACCACATGTGAGCCGATGAAGCCGGCCGCGCCGGTCACCAGCACCCGCGCCGTCATCGGCGACCGCCGGTGTGAGCCGGCTGCGG
Source organism: Micromonospora sp. ATA51 (assembly GCF_016802855.1). Taxonomy (NCBI): domain Bacteria; kingdom Bacillati; phylum Actinomycetota; class Actinomycetes; order Micromonosporales; family Micromonosporaceae; genus Micromonospora; species Micromonospora sp. ATA51. The sequence goes on from NZ_JAEVHJ010000119.1 coordinate 9,838, forward strand.
CGGCATGCGCTGCCACACGAAGGTCAGCAGAGGCGGGTCGACCCCGAAGACCGTGGCCCGGCCGGTCGCCGCCACGCGGGGCTGAGCCGCCGAACCGGGCGCCCCCGTGGTACCTGCGGAGGCGTGCCGCGAGACGTACACGGTCATGACGTCACCGTCTGACGAGTTGCGGTTGATTCCCGCTGCTCTTCCTGGTCGTGGCGGACCTGCGACACCCTCGCGGATGCGCCAGGCGGATCCGCCGCAATCTCCCTGAACCGTTCACCATTCGGCTGCATCACCAAAGCCCCCAAGGTCATCTGCTGGATAGGCGCGGCGGCGGCGAGCGGGGTCGCGCGAGCTCGCTCCAGCCGACACCGTCGCCGCCGCCGTCGCCCGGGGCCCAACGGCCTGGCCGCTGCGGCACCGACCGTCACATCCCTCGATGAACAGGCTGGCTGCGGCGCCAGCCCAGATGAAGTGGTGCGCCGTCAGCCGGTGTCAGCCGACGCCGCTGGTTCCGGGAGTACGACGACTGCCGGCCCGGCGATAGGGTGCGGACATGACTACCGACGCTCGGCGGGCCGGCGAGTGGACCATCCACGGCGAGCGGGTCGTCGACGACACCCGGCGAGCGGTGCTCAGCATCGCTGACGTCGAGTTGCCGGATGGTGTCCGTTTCGAGCAGTACGTGCTGCGGGTGCCGTCGGCGGCGATGGTGATCGTTCTCGACGATGCCGACCGGGTGCTGATGATGTGGCGGCATCGGTTCATCATCGACCGCTGGGTGTGGGAGCTGCCCGGCGGCTATCTCGACCACGACGAGGATCCGGCCGTGTGCGCCGCTCGGGAGGTCGAGGAGGAGACCGGGTGGCAGCCGAGAACGATGGAGCCGCTGCTGGGGTTCCAGCCGATGGTCGGCACCATCGACCAGCAGAATCTGATCTACCTGTCCCGGGGAGCGGATCTGACGGGCGCGGCGCCTGACGTCAACGAGGCGGAGCGGATCGGCTGGATCCCGCTGGGCGAGGTGGAGCAGCGGATCAACGCTGGGGAGATCGTGGGCGCCGGGTCGGTCGCCGGCCTGCTCGCGGTCCTGTTGGCAAGAGCGACCGGGCGGATCTAGACAGCCTGGATTGCCGGCTGCACCCGGTCGGAGAACTCCTGAACGGCGGCCAGGCCGGCGTGCGGGGCGATCCGGTCCGCGAGTGTGGCAAGGTAGCCACGCGCCCGCTCCGAGCGAAGCCCTAGGGCTGCCTCGGCGGCCTGGCATCCCACCACGCTGGCCTGCTCCGGGTCACCAGCCTGCGCGTGGGCAAGCGCCAGCAGCGCCAAGTTGAACTGCCGCCCTCGGGCATAGGCGCGGCCGTCCATCTCCAACGACCGCACCGCGAAACGGGCCGCCGTCTCGCCACGGCCGAGAGCAGCGAAGCAGTGGCCGAACTTCGCCGACAGGTATGCCTCGTCGAAGTACCCGATCCACTGTGGCGCGCTGGCACGTTCCGCGCGATCGAAGGTGCGTTCGGCGCGGTCCAAAGCCGCCGCGCACGCGGCTTCGTCGCCGCCGACGGCATGGCCCTGCGCCTCTAGGACGGCCGATTCAGCCTGGATGGCGGCGATGCCGGACTCGGCCGCCGTCCGTCCGGCTGCGCGCGCCAGGTCGACCGCTTCCGCGGACGCGCCGAGGTAGGCCGCCTGGTGACTCATCGCGGCGAGGATCTCCGCGCCGAGGGGTCGATCGCCTGCCGCGGCTGCCATCCGCAACGCCTGGACCATGTACCGCTGCGCCAGGCCGTGCAGGCCGACGTCGTACGACGCCCACCCCGCGAGCTGGGTGGCCTCCGCCGCCGCCGAGAACAGCATGGCACCGGTGCCGGCGTCGAAGCGGCCCCGCAGCAGAGCCGCCACCTCGGTGTCGAGGAACCGGACCAGCCCATCCCGGACGTGGCCTCCGCCGTACCGGTTGTCCAGCGTCCGATAGACGCTGGTGATCTGTCGGACGGTGTCGATGTCCGGTTGACCGACGAGGCGATCGCCGTCGCCGACTGGCCGCTCATCGAGTCGCACGGTCAGCCAGCGGAAAGCCGGCGCGACGAACGCCGCCGCGCTGAACCCGGCCCCCACCAGGAGATCTCGCCGTTGCATGTCTCTCCGCCAGAGCTCCGCCGCGACCTCTACACCGTGTCGCCAGTCCGGTGCGAACTCTAGCCCGCCCAGCTCGTCGAGAACCGGCGCTGCGACGCTTGCGGTCAGTCCGCCGCTGTCGGCTGACGCCTTCGTCAGCAGGGCGCACAGCTGTCCGCCGGCGCCGAGGGCGGCGTCGAGCAGCGCGGCGACGGAGGCGCTCGGGCGCTTGGCGCCTGCCTCAAGGTCCCACAGGTAACCGTGGGAGCAGTGCACCTGCTGTCCGAGACGGCGCAGCGACAGCCCTCGCTGTTCGCGTAGCTCCCTCAGACGCGGCCCGAAGGTCGGGTTGACGGCGACGTTCTGTCGCGGCATGGCGCGCTCCTCGGAGCGAGATCATGGTGGCCGTAGCCGCAGTGTCCGGAAACGACGGTCTGGCTCGACGGTACCGCTTGTTCTGCGACCACGGGACCACGAAACGTGTCGGCCGCCGGCCGAACGCCAGGATCTGCCGCCGCATCTCACTTTGTGAGACGGGGTGGCCATGCCGGTCAAGATTTTTCCACCGATCCGTGCGAGGAAATTCATGCTGACTGAGACCGATGCGGGTTGACCGGTGCTGACGCGTCCTACTGGGTCCGGAAGGGTCATGATCGGTTGCTGGTGAAGCTGGTTGACAGGGTGCTGCTGGCGGAGGCGTACTGGATGCACGCGACCGCTTGGCGGTCTGCCTACCGGGTTCGATCGGCCGATCTGGTGGCGCTCCTTCGGAGCGTCGCCTGTCGTTCGGGGCCCGGGAGTCGGCAGGCCGTCAAGGGTCCTGAGCGACAGGGGGACCGCCATGAAGGATCTTCTCCCGGCCGAATAAGCCGGTGCGCTGCCCCAGCCTCGCCGTTCGTGGCTGACGGGATCTGCGCTTCCCCTGTCCACGAGTCGCGCTGGGCCCAGGCCCGGGTCTGATCGCGTCGGCTCGCCCTCTCTCGCTGGACGAACGTCTTCTGTACGCCGCCGGTCAGGGTCACTGACTGCTGGCGCGGCATCGTGGCGTATTCGTCTGGTCGTTCCGGGTTCGGGACGGCTCGTTGCTTGACAACTCCACAGTGAAGTCCCACCTGCACTGCTTGGCTCCCGGTTTGGGGGCATTCCGCGACCGCTGCCCATCGTGCCTGCTGGGGCGCGAGTCCTGTGGTTTCACCCGACGCCGCGCCTGGCCGGCGTCGGCGACATCTTCAACGAAGGAGTTCCGTTGTTGTATCCCGTGCTTTCGACCGCCGCCGTGGCCGGTGACGGTGACAGTTCCCGGCTTGACCCCCGTTCGGGGGTCGGGCTTGCCGTCCGGGTTGGCGTCGGTCTTCAGCCGGACCCCCGGACGGACCCCTGGTTCGTTCTCACACCGCAGGTCAGCCGGTCTGCCAGCGGCGGCTGGTTGTCCCGCGACAGACCCGTCCTGGTCTCGGGTCTCTCCCCCCTGGGCAGGACGCGTGCGTATCGGAGAGGAGGTGACCGTGGATGGATGATCCGGTTCTGCGGGTCCAGTCGCAGTTGACCGGCCGGGACCGGGTGCTGCTGGGCTGGCTCTACGACCACGGGGTGCTGACCTCGTTCCAGATCGCCCACGCCCTGTTCCCGTCGGTGGACTTCTGCCAGCGCCGGCTGCGCACCCTGTACCAGCTTCGGCTGGTGGCGCGGTTCCGCCCGCAGCGCGCCGACGGCGGGTCGTTCCCGTACCACTACGTCATTGACCAGCTCGGCGCAGAGGTCGTTGCGGCGGGCCGGGACGAGCGGCCACCGCGCCGCGATCACGCCCGGGTCGAGCGGCGGCGGTGGACGTCCAACCGCACCCTGGCACACCGCCTCGGGGTGAACGGCTTCTTCACCGAACTGGCCGGCCACGCCCGCACCCACCCCGGCGCTGACCTGGTCGAGTGGTTGCCGGAGTCGGCGTGCCTGCGCGCCGGCGCGTTCACCGGGCCGCAGGATCCGGGCCTGGTGCGCGCGTACCAGCCGCGGGTCCGCCCGGACGGCTACGGCCTCTGGGCCGAGAACGCCGTCACGGTGCCGATCTTCCTCGAGTACGACACCGGCGGCGAGCAGCTTTCCGTCCTTGCCGGCAAGCTGGTCGGCTACCGGGAGCTGTTCGCCACGATCGGGCGGGCGTGGCCGGTGCTGTTCTGGCTGCACTCCGCCGCCCGAGAACGCAATCTGCGCCGACTACTCGTCGACGCGCCGCTCCAGGTGCCCGTCGCCACCGGCGCCCGCGATCACGCCGTCACGGCGGGGCTGTCTCCCGCTGAGGCGGTCTGGGTGGTGGCCGGCGGAGGAGGGCAGCGGCGGCAGCTGACCGACCTGGCCGTGTACGTCGCTGGTGGCTTGGGTTTTTCAGGGGAGGCGCCGTGATGGGTGCCGGCGGTCAAGGGGTCACGCACTGTACCTCGCATGGGCGCAGGACAGCATCATTCAGCCACTCCCGCCGGTCTGTCAGCCGCGCTGCGGCAGACGCTGACAGACCGGTGAGAGTGCCGGATCGTTGCGATAAGGGCGGGCTGGAGGTACGGTCCCGCGTCCGCTGCGACCGGTCCGCGACCAGCGCCTGGTCCCTTCTCTTCCCCGTCCCGGACCACGTTTCCGGGACCGGCCGCCAACTTGTCGAACTCTTCCTGGTTGGCAGGGGAGCCTTCGCCACCGTCCGGTCCGGGGAGAGGGTGGTCCGCCACGACCCCACCAGTATTTGACCCGGACATCGGTCTGCGGACCAGTCGGGTCGAGGGAAGCGTCCAGATCATCATCATGCTCGCCATCGGTGGGGCGGCCGGCGCGGCCAGCTTCACGCACGTCCACAACGTCGCCGCGGTCCACGGTCAACCGGGTTGGCTGGCCTGGGCCGACGCGATCGTCCTCGAGTTGATGTCCATCGCGTCCGGGCTGGAGTTGCGGCGCCGTAAACGCGCGCACACCTCGGCGGTGTTCCCCGCGAGTGTGCTGGCTTTCGCGGTCACGCTGTCCCTCGCCGCGCAGGTCGTCGAGGCCGAACCGTCGCCGGTGGGCTGGATTGCCGCGGCCGTTCCCGCGCTCGGCTTCCTCGTCATGGTCAAGATCGCCCTCGGCTACACCAGCGCCGCGTCCGGGACCGCCGCCTCCCGGCCCGCGGAACATTTGCCAGACCGGACCGCGTGGACGACGGATGACAACCCGTCCTTTGCCACCGTGGAGGAACCGTCCGTGGTCCGGACCGTCCGCCCATCAGGTACCGGCCATCAACCGGGCGGACCGGACCGTCGTCGTCGCAGGGCAGGCCGTGGAGGGTCCGCCCCGCACTCCCTTGACGTGGCCGAGTTGCTGCCGGCAGCGCGGCATGTCCGGGATCGACTCGTATCTGACGGGCGGGCGCTCAGCCGGGCTGCACTCGCCGAGGCCCTCCGTCGGTCGGGTCACACCGTGTCCAACGCCCGGGTGTCCGAACTTTTGAAGATCCTCAAGGCCGAGGCGTCCTCGGTGCCCGGAGCGCAGGGCGACCCGCCATGATCGGCTCCGACTTTGGCATTACCAGTGCTGGGGAGTCGGCAGCGAACTGCGGACGCCAGCCCGTGAGACGGTGCGAGAGCGGCACTGCCAGCGACGTCTCCCGGACCACGCCCACCGACGCCGCGGGGCCCGGACATCCGCAGAATGGTCGGGAGAATCTTGATCATCGGCAGCTACGTGATCCCAACCGAGCGTTCCTCCGACGCCAGGACAGGCCTGAGAGGCGGTGTCGACGGCGTGCACTTGTCAGGTGTGAACGGCTCGTTGGCCGGCGGGTGGCCGATCGTCGGACGGAGGCGCCTGGTCGGACGGGTTTGCCCAACCGTGGCTTGTGGTCGTACTGCCTTCCGCCCGCTGTCCGTCAGACGATCGGAAGTTGAGGTGGCGGTGTGGCAACGAACCACGCCGTGGCTCCGCATCCGTGTGGATACGTCACCTCGCAGACCTGGACGTGGGCCCTGTCAAGCTGCCGGCACCGCGCCGACGGTCCATCGCGTTTCGGCAGCCAGTTCACCGGCTGTCGCCTGGCGTCAGCGGTGGACTGCCTTTTATGGACCGGGACGATGGCCCGCACCGCGCCGGCGACGGCGGGCCGTGGAATCTCCGGCTCCCGGCAGCTGGTCGATGACTTGATCTGTTCGGAAAGTCGAGCGTCACTCGTGCCGGCCGCCATCCCGGCGGACCCGACAGCGGTATTCCCCACCGCTGGCCGGGATGGCGGCACCCGAGCCGACATTTTCTGCGAGAGGCAAGAGCTGATGACGCAGCCGCACCGCCGCCCTGTACCCCGTGAGGTCTCCGACGTCCTGCTGTGGCTGCTTGCTACTGACGTCGCCGCAGCTCGCTTCTCCGACCCGCACGGGCCGGGCCGCTGCGCTAACCTGCGCTGCACGGGCCGGCCATACCCGTGCCAATCGGCACGCGACGCCCACCGCTCCTTTCAGGCCGCCATCCGACCCTGGCAGCTCGCCGGAGGCCGTACGCGGGTCACAGCCGCGCGGTTCGCCGGTTGGTTCCGGCCCACCCCAGCGGTGCACCCGCACAGCGGTCGCTGCCGTCACCGCGCGCTGCCTGACAGTCGGCACCGCCACATCCCACACGTTGCTGCCCTGCCCAAATCCGCTGCCGAGGACGGGCAGGTGTGGCACCACCATGTCCACGTCCGCGGGCAGTTGCGGGGGCCTTCCAACGCCGACGGCCAGCCGTAGCGCACCTGAACACAGCTACTCAAAGGCCCGATTGGGACGCCTGCAGCTCGGTGAAACCGCTACCTCATCCGTGACGCCGCATCTCCGACCGCGCCCACCCGTCATCCGGCGCACATGGGGCGGTGGCGGTGCGGCCGCCTGAGCCCTTCACGAAGACCGGAGATTCACCCGCCATGAGTATCGAAGCTGTCTCCTGGGCGCTCAACGAAGCGCCCGACGTTCCACCGCGATGTCTCGCCGTCCTGATCGGCCTGGCCAACCACGCCGACGCCGGTGGCCGTGCGGCGTTCCCCTCCCAGGAACGTCTCGCCCACTACGCCCGCAAGACCGTGCGATCCGTTCGCCGCGACCTGGACGAGCTGGAACGCCTCGGCCTCATCCGCCGCGGCGACCAACGTCATACCGCGTTTCTCCCCGCGGACCGTCGGCCCGTCGTCTGGAACCTCGCCATGCACCGCCGCCGCCCCACCCCCACGAGCCTCGACCTGCTCGCCCAACCCCAGTCCGGCCGGCCCACCGAAGCCGCTCAACCTGTGGATAACCGGGAGGACGTCCGCGTCCTCCCGGTTATCCACTGGCCGGACGTACATGTCCGAGCGGCCGGACGCACACGTCCGAGCGGCCGGACGCGCATGTCCGACGAACCGTCCTTAACCGTCCATAACCAAACGCGCACCCGCGCGAAAAGGAGCGGCCCTACTCCACCCACCGACTCGCGAGCCGGGCAATGCGCCCAGCACCGCGGATCGCCCGCGCACAACTGCGGCCCTTGCCGCGCAGAACGTCTCGAGGCCGCCCCGCCACAGGCCATCCATTCCACGCCCAACGCTGGTGCGGTGTTGTCGCGCTCCGCAACGCCACGCGCGTGGCGCGATGCACGACCCGCGGCGCGGCATGATCCCGACGACGAGGCACGAACCGAAGCCAACACCACCCCTACGACACTTTCCCCAACCCCGACCAACCCGGCCAACGTATGTGGCTAGAGCGCTAGCTCCAACCTTCAATCGACTTCCGCTCGTTTGCTGCATTGCACGACCGCCCATCCGCTAGCCAGTGGGCTACCACCTGGTGATCGAGACCCACACTGCCAGCGTTAGGGCCAGTGAGGTGATCTCAACAAGGATGGTCGTCTGACCTGTACGACACGCGCGAATCCGTCCTTACCGGACGGTGCTGGAAGAGGACGTGGGGCCCTCGGTAGGCAGTTCTCACCACAAGATCAGCCCAGCAAGTGAGGACCCCACGTGATCGCCTATCGTGCCATGCTCGACGTACCCAGGGAACTCGTCCAGCACGTGGCACGGCTGTTACGAGCCGAGCGTCGGGCAGTGGGCACCCGATCGGGCACGCGAGCCCTGACTTGCTTCTACCAGGCGCTTCTGGTGTTGGTGTGGTTCCGCAAGGGCGAGGACAAGACCATTCTCGGGGCGGGCTTCGGGGTGTCGCGGGCCACCGCCTACCGGTACGTCGTCGAGGCCGTGCGGGTCCTGGCGGCGCAGACACCCACCCTGCACGACGCCCTCACCCGGGTCGCTGCCGACGGCTGGTCGCACGTGATCCTGGACGGCAAGCTCTTCGACACCGACCGCCTCGCCGAGACCACTGTGAGCGTGAAGGGCGACACGATCGATGCGTGGTACTCCGGGAAACACCGTGACTTCGGCGCGAACATTCAGGCCGTGATGCGCCCGGACGGGCTACCGATCTGGACCTCCGAGGCGATGTCCGGACATCTGCACGACCTGACCTGCGCC
>NZ_JAEVHJ010000120.1:0-18298 GCF_016802855.1 Micromonospora sp. ATA51
CTGGGCCGGCGCGGCCTGCGCGGGCACGACCGGCCCGACGGTCACGAGTACGGCGGCGGTGGCGGCCAGGACCCGAGCTCTCATGACCACGCAGACTAACCCGGCAAGATCGCTTGGCGGCGACCGGCCCGGCCGGGCGTTCCAGGACAATCTGTGCGATCCTCCGACACGGCGGACGGGTCACCCGGGCTGGGCGACCCGGCGGTGGGCCCGGCGGCGCCGGAGCCGGCGCACGGCCACCACGCCGAGCACCAACGCCACCAGGGCGACGCCGAACTGCCCCAGCGGCCACCACAGGGCGAGCAGCCAACGCAGCGCACCCTCCACCCACGGCTACCGGGGCGATCCGAACCAGCGGCGCAGCGCCCCGGTCAGCCCGTCGGCCGGGTCGCCGGCCCAGGCCAGGTGGCCGTCGGGGCGGACGAGGAGGGCCGCGGCCTCCAGCGCGCCCCGGGCGGGCACGACGTCGACCCGGTCGGCCCACCCCGTCGCGGCCGCCGCGGCGCCCTCGACCAGCTCCACCACCACCGGCCGGCCGGCCGGCCCGCATCCGGTCCAGGACGGCGGTCCGACCGTGCGCGAGGGTGGGCAGCAGGTCGGGCAGCCAGGCGCCGGTCGCGGGGTGCGGATCCGGTTGACCCATGTCGTACGGCTCGTCCGCGCCGGCCAGCAGGGCGGCGACGTCCCGCCGGGTGTGCTGCTGGCGGAGCAGTTCGGCGAGCAGGTCGCGGGCGGCGGTCACGTCGTCGCCGGGGGCGAGGAGCGCGAGTTGCGCGCGGGACTGGAGCGCGACCCGTCGACGACCGGCGCCCGCTCGGCCTGGTACGTGTCGAGCAGGCCGGGCGGCGCCCAGCCGCGCACCGCCGCGGCCAGCTTCCAACCGAGGTTCAGCGCGTCCTGCAGTCCGAGGTTGAGTCCGGGACCGCCGACGGCGGGGTGCACGTGGGCGGCGTCGCCCAGCAGCAGGACCCGCCCGGCCCGGTAGCTGGCGGCCTGCCGGAGGTTGACGCCGGCCAGCCGGCGCAGCAGCGGCGCCGGCCCGGTCGGGTGGCCCAGCGGGAGCGGCGCGCCGAGCACCCGGTCGACCGCGTCCCGCAGGTCGGCGAAGGTGACGGGGGCGTGGTCCGGCCGCGGGCCGGTCCACTCCATGGCGGCGACCAAATGCGCCGCGCCGGTGTCGCCGAGCCGGGCGAAGGTGAACACCCCGCCGGGAAGTCTGTGGTGGGCGTACGGCCACAGCGTCCGGCCGTCGGCAGCGCCAGGGCGCCGTCCGGGCCGAGCCGGTCGGCGGGGATGACGGCGTGGCCCAGGTGCGAGACGAACCGGTCGTCGGTGCCGCCCGGGAAGTCGATCCCGGCCTGCTTGCGGACCAGGCTGTGACCGCCGTCCGCGCCGACCAGCCAGCGGGTCCGCAGGCGCTGGTCGCCGTCGGGTGCCCGGACGGTGACCACGACGCCGTCGTCGTCCGGCGCGAACCCGGTCACCTCGTGTCCGTACCGGATCTCCGCACCGAGGGCGCGGGCGCGGTCGGTCAGCACCTGCTGGAGGCGGGTCTGGGGCACGGGCAACGCGAACAGCGGGTTGTCGGCCAGTCCGGAGAGATCGAGCGGCAGGCCGCCGAACTGGAACCAGGGCGTGGGTGCCGGCGGTCCGGGCCGCCCGGCCAGGGTTTCGTAAAGGCCGCGCAGGTCCATCGCCTGGACCACCCGGCCCATCAGGCCGTTGGCGCGCGGCTCGCCGCCGAGCCCGGGGCCGCGTTCCAGCACAGCACGGGCACGCCGGCCAGGCGCAGTTCGCAGGCGAGCAGCAGGCCGTTCGGGCCCGCACCGACGATCACCACGTCGAGGGTCATTCCGGTCCTCCTCCGGACGGGGCTGTCAGTCTGGCCTGACAACCGCGCTCCGCGTCAGTCTGGGTTGACAATCCCACCCTTGTCAATCCAGACTGACAGCCATGGAAGAGACCGAGCTCGCCGCGCGGCTGCGCTCGCACGACCCGGCCGTCGGGCTGCGCGCGGTCGGCGCGCTGCACCGCCTGGCCGAACAGGTCGAGGCGGCGGCCGTGGCGCGCGCCCGCCAGGACGGCTGGTCCTGGGAGCAGATCGGGGATGCGCTCGGCGTGTCCCGCCAGTCGGTGCACAGCAAGCACGGGAAGTGAGGCCAACATGTTCGAACACTTCGCCGCCGGCGCCCGGACGGCCGTGACCGCCGCCCTCGACGAGGCCCGGCACCGGGGCGACCGCCGCCTCGGCACCGAACACCTGCTCCTCGGCGTGCTGCACGCGCGTGAACTCGACCCGCTGGGCGCGCTCGGCCTGGACCTGCCCCGGGCCCGGGCCGCCCTGGAGGCGCTGGACGTCGCCGCTCTCGCCGCGGTCGGCATCGACGTACGCGGCGTCGAGCGGGCTCCCGTACCGCTGTCGGGCAAGCGGACCCCGTTCACCTCCGCGGCGCGGACCGCGCTGCGGCGGGCCGTCGGCGTGACCCGCGAGCAGGGCGGCCGGCGGATCAAACCGGCGCACCTGCTGCTCGCCCTGCTGGAGTGCCCGCCGCCCGACCCGGCCGCGGAAGTGTTCCGCGAGCTGGGCGTGGACCGGTCCGCGGTCCGCGCCGAGCTGCGCCCGAAGGCGGCCTGACGCCGCGACCGCGACGAACGGCCGCCCCTCGGCGCCCGGTCACGGCAGCGTCACGGCATCTACGTGCTGGACGGCGACACCGTCACGGCCCACCACCTGCGCCGGTACGTCTCCCGCTGACCGGCCGGCCCCGCCGCCCGGTCAGCGGGTGGCGGGGCGGTCGCGGGACGGGTCGATCCGCCGGAGCCAGCGCCGCTGCCACGGCGTCTCCACCGCGCGGGGATGGTGACGCGCGCGTACCCAGGCCACCGCCCGGTCCGGGGGCAGCCCGTCGAGGACGGCGAGCGCGGCCAGCGCGATGCCGGTCCGGCCGACCCCGCCCCGGCAGGCGATCTCCACCCGCTCCCCCCGCGTACGCCCGGCGCCGCGCCTCGCGCAGCGCGTCCAGTGCGTCGGCGCGGTCCAGCGGCAGCCAGAAGTCGGGCCAGCGGATCCGCCGGTACGGCCAGGCGGGGAACGGCCCGGGGGCGAGCAGCAGGGCGAAGTCGGCCGGCGAGGCGGTGTCGGCGATCCGGCGTCCACGCACCACCACCCCGCCGGGCAGGGTCACCAGCCCGGCCCGGTCCACCCAGGACTCGCCGGCCATCGCCCCATTGTGCCGCCGCCGCGAACGCCGGGATGCCCGCCGGACGGCTGTCCGGCGGGCATCCCGCTCAGGTCCGGGCCCTGCCCGGTGCGTTCGGTCAGCGACCGCCCAGTCCGAGGCGCTCGCGGCGACGCCAGGCCAGGGTGAGCAGCAGCAGCACAGCGCCGGAGCCCAGCAGCCCGCCACCGAGCTTCATCGGCGTGTTCAGGCTCGCGCCGGTGACCGGCAGGTGACCGCCCCCGTCGTGGTGCGGCGGCTTCGGCGGCCGCTTCTGATACACGACGCCGGTGACGGACGCGGTCCGGTCGGGGTCGCTCGCCTCGTCCGTGGCGGTGAAGGTGTACCGGCCGACCCTCGTGGGCGTGTAGCTCACCTCGAATTCGCCGGCGGAGTTGGCCGTCACGGAGAAGTGCAGCGGCGCCGGCTGCGGCTGCGACGACTGGGGCTTCGAGTACGCCACCGCGGCCATCGCGACGGTGCTGCCGTCGCTGCGCCGAGCCGTTCCCTGGGCGGGAGCGGCGACCGGCGGCAGCGCCGAAATGCTGACGTCGATCGTCACCGTCCCGTTGGGCGTGAAGCCACTGCCGTGCAGGGTGAACGACGCACCCAGCGGGATGGCCGTCGGGTTCAACGTCAGGAGCAGTTGGGGCACGTACCCCGGTGGCTGAGGCTGCGGCTGAGCCGCCCCCGCCGCGGTCGGCACGGCGGCCACGGCCAGGCCGACCGTGAACGCCATGATGATGCGGGATAGCCGCATGATGGATTCCCTCCTACTGATCACAGCTTGGTGCGGAAACAACTTGGGTGGTCCATGGGGTGACGGTGGGGGTGAGTTGGAGCTCGGCCGTGCCGGCGCTGGTCTTCCCGGTGAGCAGCGTGAGGTCGAGGGTCCGGGTCGCCCCGGGCTTCACCTCCACCGTCGCGACGGTCACCTGCCGCCGGCGGTCGGTCCCGCTGCCCATCGCGGCGGCCTTCCCGTCGAGCCGGCCGCCGAGCACCGCCCCGCCGGTCGGGCTGTACACCGACACGAAGGTGCGGGCGGTGTACGGATCGCCGGACAGGGCCAGACCGGTGACCGACTCGGACAGGCCCGAGCGCGGCGCGGTCGAGTGCACCGCGACCCGGAGCCGGAGCTCCCGCCGGCCGTCCGACTGGCAGTCGCCGACCGTCAGGTTCGCCGAGAACCGCAGGTAGTAGCCGAGCTTCGCGCCGCTGCCGTCGTTGAGGAACACGCCGACCGTCGGCACGGTGTCCTTCTCGGGGAGCGTCCCGGTCAACCGGCTGTCGCCCAGGACACGCTGCTCTTCGGGATGGACACTCCAGAACAATATCCGGCGTTCAGCCACAGAACGGTCGAAAGCCGACAAAAGGGCGCGAACGTTGACGTTTTTCGTCAGGAACGCGTCGAAGACCGCCGCCCCCGCGGCAGCGAAGTAGGTGTCCTGCTCCCGGGTGCCCAGGTCCCGGTACGCGTCGCTGAGCAGGGCGCGGACGACGGTGTCGCCGACCAGCGCCGGGCTGCCGGGCACCGGCACCGGGCCGGTCGCCTTGAGCAGGTAGGACAGCACCACCGGATCGACCGCGAGCACCCCGTCCACCGCGGTCCCGGTCCGTCGGCGCACCATCTCGCGGTACAGCGCGGCGGCCGTCGGGAAGTCCGGCCCGAGGTTGACGTCCGCCGGATACCGTCCCGGCAGGTCGTTCCAGAGCCGGCGCTGCTCCGGCTGCACGGGCAGGGGCGGGTCGAAGCGGGTCAGGTCGGCGCTGGTGCCCTGCCGGGTCAGCGTGACCCGGCCGTTCTCGGCCTGGATCATCGCGTAGGCGCCGAACATGCCGCCCGTCGCCCGCAGCTCGGCGGGGTTCTGCGAGACCAGGAGATAGCGCCGGGGTCCGTCGGCGCCGAGCAGCGGCGGGAGCACGCGGGCGGCCTGGTCGGCGGCGCCGGTCAGGTCGGCCAGTCGGTCGATCTCCGCGCGCAGGCTGGACAGGGCGTCCCGGAGCTGGGCGAAGAGGTCGTCGGTCGGCACCGCCGCGAGCCGGGTACGAGTTTCCTCCACCGCGCGGTCGGCTCCGGAGAGCTCGGCCGAGACCGACCGGAGGCGGGCCAGGTCGAGGCGCCCCTCGCGGGGCACCAGGCCGGCGAGGTCGGTCCGGAGCAGGGTCGGAAAGGCCCGCCGGGCGAGGTCGTCGATCGCGACCGCGATCTGGCGTACCGCCTCCAGGTCGTCACCGGCGTACGGTGACCGCTGGCCGAGCCACCAGCCCGGGTCGCCGGTCGCCGTGCGGGCCGCGTCGGCCTGCTCCTGAAGCGCGGCGAGGGTGCGCTGGGCGCGGGCGGCGTCCCCGCCGACCACGTCCACGCTGAGCTGGCGCGCCAGCCCGGCCGCGTTGAGCAGGTGGGCGCGGGCCTGCCAACCACGGAAGCCGATCCACCCTCCGGTCAGCCCGACCAGCGAGAGAACCACCAGCCCACCGAGGAGCACGCGCCGGACCAGCGCCCGGGTGCGCCGTCGGGACCTGCGCCGGCGACGCGGCACACCACTATGCGTCACACCACTCTCCCACTCCAGAAACGGACAGACATGCCAATAGATCGTTTTTTAGCATGAATGGCAGGGCAGTGTGGTGGTATTCGACTTCTTACGCTTTGAATCCCTTATGCGAACTTCGCTCGGCGCGAACCGCGGCCGGCGCCGCGCCGCCGGCCACGTCGTAGAGCATCTGCTCGATCCGGTCGACCCCGGCCCGCAGCGACATCTCCCGCAGGTAGGCCTCGCGTCCCCGCCGGCCCATGTCCACCCGGGCCGGCGGCGGGATGGCGGAGGCCAGCCAGAACCGGTCGGCCAGCGCGGCCCAGTCCTCCGGCGGGCAGGAGAGCCCGGCCCGGGCCCGCTCGACCAGCTCTACCGTGTCACCGCCGGCCGAGGCGACCACCGGCGAGGCACAGGACAGGGCCGCCTGCAGCTTCCCGGGCACCATGCCGCGCAGCTCCGGCAGGTCCCGCAGCATCACCAACTGGTAGTCCGCCGCCGCGTACAGCTCCGGCATGTCCAGCGGTGAGCGCCGCTCCACGAAGCGGACGTTGTCCGCCCGGAGTTCGGCGGCGAGCCCCCGCACCCGCCGCTCCTCCGCGCCCGAGCCGACCAGGACGAGGTCCATCCGGTCGTCCAGCGCCGCCGCCGCGCGCACCGCGGTCTCCAGACCCTGCCGTACGCCGATCGTGCCGGCGTGCATCACCACGCACCGGCCGTCCCGGCGGATCAGCCGGCGGGCGGCCCGGCCCGGCTCAGTCGGCTGGAAGATCCGTTCGTCCGTCCAGTTGAGCACGATCCGCACCCGACCCGGGTCGGCGCCGCCGTCGGAGACCAGGTCGCGCATCGACGGCGCACTGACCGCGATGCCGTCGGCCTCCGAGTAGAGCCGGCGGAGGGTGGTGCCCATCCGCCCCGACCAGCGTCGGCTGTCGACACTGCGGGACGGGTCCTCCTCGGGCCACACGTCCTGCACGTGCAGCACGGTCGGGACCCGGCCGAGCAGCCGGAGCAGGCCGGCGGCGGCGAAGGTGACCGCCGGGAGCTGGAAGACGTACAGGGCGTCGACGTCGCCGAGGTAGCGCCGGCCGGTGAGCGCGACGCTGCCGGCGAACGACAGCCAGCTGGCCATCCGCGCCCCCGCGGACCCGTCGCCCCCGGCGTACCGGGGCACCCGGCGGACCGTCAACCGCTCGCTGCGCGTCTGGTGCCGCCAGCGCTGCCGCCAGCCGGGATAGACGTGGCCGCCGGGGTAGTCCGGGAAGCCGGTGAGGACGCGGACCTCGTGCCCGCGGGCGGCCAACTCCTCGGCCAGGCTGCCGGGGATGAACGCCGGCTCCGGCGGGAAGTGGTACGACAGGATGCCGATCTTCATGCGTCGGCCCCCGGCGCGGCGCCCCGGCGGCGGACCGCCGCCACCCCGTACGATGCCGACAACCCCTCTGCGTCCGGCAGCGACCGCCGGAGCACCGCCGTCGCGGCGATCCGTCCCGCGACCGCGCCGACGAGAGGGGTGCAGATGGTCGACGGAGTGCTCTTCGTCTGCCACGCCAACATGTGCCGGTCACCGATGGCGGAGTTCATCGCGCGTCGGCTCCTCGCCGAGCATCCGGTCACGGTGGCCAGCGCGGGCACGGACGCCGTCGACGGGTGCCCATGCACCCGTACGCGATCGACGTCGCGGCCGGGACCGGCGCCGACCCCACCGGCTTCCGCGCCCGGAAGCTGCGCCCGGAACACCTGACCGCGGCCACCGTGGTGCTGACCGCGACCCGGCGCCAGCGCTCGCTCTGCACGGCGCTGGCCCCGGGTGCGCTGAACCGCACGTTCACGCTCCGCCAGTTCGCCCGGCTGGCCGCCGCGGCGGAACCGCCGAAGGACCCGGCCGCCGGCCGTTGCGGGCGGCGGTCGAGGCGGCCGCCCGCGCCCGGGGGCGGCTGCAACCCGCCGCCCCCGACGCGGACGACTGCGTGACCCGATCGGCGGTTCGCCGGCGGACTTCCGGCGGTGCGCCGAGGAGATCGAGCGGTCGATCAGACCCGTGCTGGCGCTCATCGGGACAACCGGGTGAGTTCCTGGGTCGGATCGCTCACCTGGTTCGCCCCGGCGCGATCGCCGCGTCGGGCGGCCGGCGCCCGGTCGGGGCCCGCGGCCGGCACGGACACCCGGTACGCCTCGTACTGGTAGGCGTCCGCCTTCGGCACCTTCGCCATGTTCAGCACGCAGCCGAGCAACCGGACCGAGACCGAGTTCAGCGACCGGGCGGCGGCCGCCACCTGGCTGCGCGAGGTCCGGCCCTGCTGCGTGATCAGCAGGGCGCCGTCGGCCTGCACCGCCACCACGACCCCGTCGGTCACGGCCAGCAGCGGCGCGGTGTCGATGACCACGATGTCCGCCGACTCCCGCAGGGCGAGCAGCAGGTCCGCCATCGCCTTGGAACCGAGCAGCTCGCTCGGGTTGGGCGGCGCGGACCCGCTCGGCAGCACCAGCAGGGACTTGTCGCCCCAGCGCTGGACGACGTCGCCGACCTCGACGTCGCCGACGAGGACGTCGGTGAGGCCGATCCCACCGTCGAGGCCGAGATAGTCGGCGACCTTGGGCCGGCGCAGGTCGGCGTCGATGAGCAGCACCCGCCAGCCCGCCTCGGCCAGCGCGATGGCCGTGTTGCAGGCCATGGTGGTCTTGCCCTCGCCCTGCAGAGCGCTGGTCACCGCGATGACCCGGGCCGGCTCGTGCACGTCGACGAAGCGCAGGTTGGTGCGGAGCTTGCGGACCGCCTCCGCCCGCGCCGAGTTCGCCGCCTCGCCGACGATCAGCGGCGCGTTCCGGGCGCCGCTCTCGAACGGGATCTCCCCCAGCAGGGGGCTGCCGGTCACCCGCTGGAGCGCGGCGGCGTCCCGCATCCGCACGTCGGCCAGCCCGCGGAGCACGGCGAGCGCCATGCCGAGCAGCAGCCCGAGGACGCCACCGATGACCAGGTTGCGCACCGGCTGGGGGGAGACCGGGCTGGAGCTCACCCGGGGTCCGCTGACCACCTCCAGCTTGATCGGGGCGTTCTTGGCGTCCGGCGGCGTCTCCACCTTCTGGACCAGCTCCACGAACTTGGCGGAGAGGGCCTCGGTGACCTTCAGCGCGCGGTTCTGATCGGTGTCGGTGACCGTCGCCTTCAGCAGCACCGTGCCCGCCTCGGTCGAGGTGGTGACCCGCCGCTGCACCTGGTCGGCGGTGAGACCGACCTGGCTCTCGGCCACCACGCTCTGCGCCAGCCGGTCGCTGGTGAGCAGGTCGGCGTACGACTTCACGCGCTGCTGGAGGAAGAGCCCGCCCTGGTAGGCGTCGGTGACGCCCTGGCTGGGCGTGGTGACGAAGAAGGTCACCGAGGCCACGTACCGGGGTGGACTCTGGACCGTCACGAGGGCGGCCGTGCCCAGCGCCGCCATCAGGGTGACCAGAACGATCCACCAGTGCCGTCGGATCAGGCGCAGATAGGTGCGAACGTCCATCACAACCCCCCTCGCGTCGGGTCAGTTATCCGGAAAAACTGCACGAAATCCCCCTAAAGCGCCCAGTACACGTGCCAGGATCTAAAGCACTCATCCTTCTCAGTGAACGACTCAACGAATGTAGACGATTAGACCGGCACACAAGTATCAAATCCTCCCATTTCCGGATCAGACGCAGAGGGCAGACCATGGATCGCGAAGCCACCGCCGCCGAAGCAGCCACCGCACCCCGCCCCGGGGACACCCACCGCGCGGCGACCCCGTCTCTGTTAACGCTGGACACCGTCGCCTGGTGCGCCGGATTTCTGGGTGCCGCCTGGACCCGCTTCGAATTCGACCTGACCCCGGCCCAGTCCGTCCGGGTGCTGGCCGTCGCGCTCGCCTGCGCAGCGGTGTACGTCGCGATCACCGTGATCCGCTCCCGGTTCCGCGGACGGCACCCGATCGGCAGCGCCGGCGAGGCCCGCGACCTGGCCGGCACCAGCGTCCTCGCCGCCCTGGTCACGCTGGCCGTGCTGCTGCCGACCACGGATCGGCCCGTGCCGGCCAGCACTCCCCTGGTGGGCACCGCGGTCGCCCTGCTCCTGATGGGCGCGGCCCGGGCCGGCTGGCGCGCCCACCGGGAACGCCGCCGGCGCCCGGTCCGCGGCGCCGAGCGGTGCCTGGTCTACGGGGTGGACGAGGCCAGCGAACGACTGGTCCGGGTCCTCCTCGGCGACCCGCGCAGCCGGTACGTCCCGGTCGGGCTGCTCGACGACCACCCCGGACACCACCGGCTGCGCCTGGCGGGGCTCCGCGTGCTGGGTGGCCGGGAGCAGATCGGCGAGGCCGTCCACCGGACCCGGGCGCGCACCGTCATCTTCTCGATGAGCAGCTCGGACGCCGAGCTCATGCGGGACGTGCGCAGCCGGACCCTCCAGGCCGGCGCCGCGTTCAAGGTGCTCCCCCCGGTACGCGAGCTGCTGGACCGGCCGGTGGCGGTGACCGACGTGCGGGACATGCAGATCACCGACCTGCTCGGCCGGGCGCAGCGGGTGGCCGACCTGGCGGTGGAACGCAACGGGCTGGCCGGACGCCGGGTCCTGGTCACCGGGGCGGGTGGCTCCATCGGCTCGGAGCTGTGCCGGCAGATCGCCCGCTGCGAGCCCGGTGAGCTGATGATGCTGGACCGGGACGAGTCGGCGCTGCACGCGCTGCAGATGTCGCTGCACGGCCGGGCGCTGCTGGACGGGCCGGAGCTGATCCTGGCCGACATCCGGGACACCGAGGGGATCGCCCGGGTCGTCGCCGACCGGCAGCCGGACATCGTCTTCCACGCCGCCGCCCTGAAGCACCTGACGATGCTCCAGCGACACCCCGGCGAGGCGATCAAGACCAACGTGTGGGGCACCCTGAACGTCCTGGAGGCGTGCCGGGACGTCGCCGAGTTCGTCAACATCTCCACCGACAAGGCGGCCAACCCGATCAGCGTGCTCGGCTACTCCAAGCGGATCACCGAGCGGCTCACCGCCCACTACGCGCAGCAGCTCGGCGGGGCGTACCTCAGCGTCCGGTTCGGCAATGTGCTCAGCAGCCGGGGCTCCGTGCTCACCGCGTTCCAGGCGCAGATCGAGGCCGGGGTGCCGATCACGGTCACCCACCCGGACGTCACCCGGTACTTCATGACCGTGCAGGAGGCGGTGCACCTGGTGCTCCAGGCGGCGACCATCGGCCGGGGCGGCGAGGCGCTGGTCCTCGACATGGGCGAGCCGGTCCGGATCGCCGACGTGGCCCGCCGGCTCGCCGCCGAGGCGTCCGCCCCCGCCGAGATCGTCTTCACCGGGCTGCGGCCGGGCGAGAAGCTGCACGAGCACCTGTTCGGCGCCGACGAGGCGGACAGCCGGCCGCTGCACCCGCTCATCTCGCACGTCCGGGTGCCGTCGCTCGCCCCCGACGAGGTGCGCGGGCTGGACCCGTACGGCGACCCGGACGAGCTGATCAAGCGGTTGGCCGTGCTGTGCGCGGACACCGGGGCGGCGCTGACCGCGGTGCCCGGCCCACGCTGACCGCATCGCGCGGTGGGAGGCCCGACCGGGCGGGCCGTCCCACCGCGTCCGGTCCGCGCCGCGCCCGGACGCCCCACCGGCTCAGCGCCGGCGCTCGGCCGTACGCTCCTCCTCGGTCTTCTCGGTCTCCTCCAGCGCGTCGGCGTACGGCTCGGTGAAGTCGTCGCCCGGCACCGCGATCTCCTCGGCCCGGTCCTGCTCGTCGGGGCGCCCGCCGGCCGGCGGCTCCGGGGCGGTGGGATCCCCCGCGAAGCCGTACTCGTTGGGCTCGTCGTGCCTGCTCATGGGGTTCTCCTCCGGTCCTCTCCGTGTTCGCCTCTCGCCGCCAACGCTAGGCGGTGATCGTCTCCGCCGCAGCGCGGCGGCGATGTTGGGGCCGGGCCGGGCGGCCCGGCGGCCAGGGCCGCCCAGAGGAGGTGCCGCAGCGCCACCACGGCCGCCGCCACCGCCAGCGCCGACCAGCCCCCCGCCAGGGAGAGGCGCAGCAGCCCGGCGGCGACCAGCAGGTCCAGCAGGGCCCGCAGCGCGGCGCGCCAGGAACCGGTGGTGACCAGCGCGGCGAGCCCGGCGAGGAAGGCCAGCCCGGTGGTCAGGTCCGGCAGCGGTCCGGTCACGGCCGGGCTCCCCCGCCCGGCTGGCCCACCTGCCGCTGCTCCTGGGCGATCTCCCGGCGGAGGAAGAAGTTCAGCGCGGTCCGGATGGTGGCGATCGCCGCGAGCTGCCCGATCTCGGTGAAGGAGGGCGACACCGCGGTACGCAGGATGTCCCCGGCGAGCTGGAACTCCAGGCCGAGGGTGAGGAACCGGCCCAGGGAGATCCGGATGGGGGTGAACCGGGCGCGTCGCGGTGCCGGAGTCCCACGACCACGAACCGCAACGCCGCCCAGAGCGCCCCGATGAAGATGATCAATGCGCCGGCGACCTCGACCACGGCGACCACGACCTCGTCGCCGTGGCGCAGGACCTCCGACCACCGCATCCCGAGCCGTTACCCGTCGCGGGCGGCAGTAGTCGGCGGGCCGGGCCGGCCGACCGGCCGGCCCGGGAGCTCTCAGGAGAGCTCGGCGACCGCCTCGAAGATCAGCCAGAGGCCGCAGATGGCGAAGAGCACCGCGGCGCCGTACCGGATGGCCTTCTCCGGCAGGTGCCGGCCGAGGAGCCGGCCGACCAGGATGGCCAGCGCGTCGGCGGCCACCATGCCCAGCGTGGAGCCGAGCCAGGTGCCGAACCAGCCGTACTTGGTGGCCAGGGTGATGGTGGCCAGCATGGTCTTGTCGCCCAGCTCGGCCAGGAAGAACGCGACACCGACGGCGATGATCGCCGACTTGCCGGTCTTCTCGGCCTTGCGCTTCTCCTCCTCGGTGAGCTTGTCCCCGCGCAGGGTCCAGGCGCCGAAGGCGAGGAACGCCAGACCCGCGATCAGCGAGATCCACCCGGTGGGCAGGGCCGCGTTGAGGCCGTACCCGATCGCCACCGACGCGAGGTGCACGATCGCGGTGGCGACGGTGATGCCGATCAGCACCGGCACGGGCTTGAAGCGCGTGGCGAACGTCAGGGCCATGAGTTGGGACTTGTCGCCCAGCTCGGCGACGAAGATGACGCCGAAGCTGATCACCAGCGCGACGAGGAAACCGTCCATGTGAACCTTCCCGATCAAGCCGGGAGGAGGTACAGGGGCACCCTCGACCCGGCTGCGACAGCCTGAGTCGAAGGTCTCGCCCGCCCCGGGGACCGGGGCCGCGTGGCCGGATGCGGAACGCACCAGTATGTCGACCACGACATTGGGGGCTACTCCCCTTCGCGTCGGCCAGCCTAGCCCACCCCGCCGGGCGCCGGCCGGCGCGGGTGAACAGCCTCACCCGCGGCCGCCTCCGGCGCGCCTCCCGGACCGGCCGCTCAGTCGGCCCGGGCGAGGGTTACGCCGAACAGGCCGTCCGGGTCGGTCCAGAAGGCCTCCGGGGCGAACCCGGCGCCGGTCAGCTCGGCGGTGATCCCCTCGGGCCGGAACTTCGCCGAGATCTCGGTCCGCAGCTCCTCCCCGGCGGCGAACTCGACGTCCAGGTCGAGCACCCGCACCCGCATCGGGCGCTCGGCACGCAACCGCATCTCGATCCACTCGCGCTCCGGCACCCAGGCCGCCACGTGGGCGAAGGCGTCCGGGTCGAAGTCCGCCCCCAGCGCCCGGTTGATCACCCGCAGCACGTTGCGGTTGAAGTCGGCGGTCACCCCGGCGGCGTCGTCGTACGCCGGCACCATCACCGCCGGGTCCTTGACCAGGTCGGTGCCGATCAGCAGCCAGTCGCCGGCCTCCAGCGCGGCGCGCATCGAGGTCAGGAACTCCGCCCGCTCGACCGTCAGCAGGTTGCCGATCGTCCCGCCGAGGAAGACCACCAGCCGCCGGCCGCCGGTGGGCAGCCGGTCCAGCTGCCGGGTGAAGTCGCCGACGATCCCGCGTACCCGCAGCCCCGGATAGTCGGCGGCGATCTCCGCGGTGGACTGCTCCAGGGCGCTCACCGAGACATCCAGCGGTACGAAGGTGCCCAGCCCGCCGCGACGGGTGAAGGCGTCCAGCAGCAGCCGGGTCTTCTCCGACGAGCCGGACCCCAGCTCGATCAGCGTCTTCGCGCCGGTCAGCTCGGCGATCTCGTCGGCGTGCTCGGCCAGCACGGCCCGCTCGGCCCGGGTCGGGTAGTACTCCAGCAGCCGGGTGATCTCCTCGAAGAGATGGCTGCCCCGGGCGTCGTAGAACCACTTCGGTGGCAACCACTTCGGCTCGGCGGTGAGCCCGAACCGGACGTCCTCCCGCAGGCTGCGGGCGAGGTCCTGCTCCTCCAGGTAGATCTCCAGTGGCTCCGCGCTCATGAGGTGTCCCTTCCGTTGGCGAACGTCCCTGTCCCACCTGCGAAAACTTCCGGCGTCACCCGCCCGCCAGGGCGCGGGTCCGCACCCCGGCCCGGGTGGCCACCACCAGCTGCCCCTCCGGCACCGGCCGCCAGTCGGGGTCGTCGTCTAGGGGCTCGGAGGCCAGCAGCACCGAATCCCCGGCGTCCGGACCGACAGCGCGTGCCCGGCGGCGCTGGCCACCACCGTCCGGCCATCGGTCAGCAACAGGTTCAGCCGCGAGCCGGGGGTGGCCGTGGCGACCGCCGCGACGGTCTCGGCCACCGCGACGGCCGGATCCGCCCCGGCCCGCAGCCGGTGCCGGACCAGCGCCCACAGCAGCGCCGAGTCGGTCGGCGCGTCCAGCGTGAGCAGGTCGCGTACCGGCAGGTCGGCGGCGAGCGGGACCACCGCTTCCGGCCAGCCGCGGACCACCCCGTTGTGGCTGAACAGCCAGCGCCCCTCGGCGAAGGGCGCGGCGGCGCTCTCCTGCACCGGCATCCCGACGGTGGCCGAGCGGACGGCGGCCAGCACCGCGCCGGTGACCGTGACGGCGGCCAGCTCGGGCAGCGTGGTGTCGCCCCAGAGCGGCTGGGCCCGCCGGTAGCGGACCGGGTCGCCCTCGCCCGGATACCAGCCGACGCCGAAACCGTCGGCGTTGATCGTGCCGCCGCCGCGCATGTCCCGCGGCGCCCAGGACTGCCGCAGCAGCGAGTACGGCGGGTCGTACAGCAGGGCTCGCAGGCGGACCGGCGGTCGAGGTACGCGAGATGGCGACACATCAGGCGGCACCGTCGCTCACGCCGCCGCCTCGCTCCGCTCCCTCACGCGTGTGCCTCCTCGGGCCGGGCGTCGCGGGCGCAGCGGAAGCCACTGAAGATCTGCCGCCGGATCGGGTAGTCCCAGTTGCGGAAGGTGGCCCGGCAGGCCGCCTTGTCGGTGCCGAACGAACCGCCCCGCAGCACCTGGTAGTCGTCGCCGAAGAAGACCTCCGAGTACTCGCGGTAGGGGAAGGCGGCGAACCCCGGGTGCCCCCGGAAGGTCGTCGAGGTCCACTCCCAGACGTCGCCGATCAGCTGGTGCACGCCGAGCGGCGAGGCTCCCGCCGGGTACGCGCCCACCGGCGCCGGCCACAGGTGCCGCTGCCCCAGGTTGGCGTGCTCGGCGGTCGGGTCGTCGTCGCCCCAGGGGTAGCGGCGGGACCGGCCGGTCGACGGATCCCAACGGGCCGCCTTCTCCCACTCGGCCTCGGTGGGCAGCCGCCGGCCGGCCCAGGCCGCGTACGCCTCCGCCTCGAAGAAGCAGACGTGCACCACCGGCTCGTCGTCGCGGACCGGCGACCACCGGCCGAACCGCCGGTACGCCCAGCCGTCGCCGTCGCGCCGCCAGTGCATCGGCGCGGTCAGCCCCGCCTCGGTGCGGTGCTGCCAGCCCGCCCCGCTCCACCAGCGCGGCTCGTCGTACCCGCCGTCGGCGATGAACTGGCGGTACCGGCCGTTGGTGACCGGCGCGGCGTCGATCGCGTACGCCGGCAGCTCGACGGTGCGCGCGGGGCGCTCGTTGTCCAGCGCCCACGGGTCGGTGGAGGTGCCCATGGTGAACTGGCCGGCCGGCACCAGCACCTCGTCGGCCACCCGGGCGCGCGGCTGCGGCGGCGGTGGCGCGTCCAGCACCGGCGGCCCGGAGCGCAGCTGGTGGGTGGCGAGCATGGTCTCGTCGTGCTGCTGCTCGTGCTGCACGATCATCCCGAACGCGAAGCCGTCGGCCAGCAGCCCCCGTTCGGCGAAGCAGATGCCGTCCAGCAGGTCGTACACCTTGTCCCGGACCGTGCTCACGTACGCCCGCGCCTCGGCCGGCGGCAGCAGCGGCAACGACGGCCGGTCCTTGCGGGGCTGCTTGAACGCGTCGTAGAGGTCGTCGATGTCCTGGCGGACCGCTGGGCGCCCGCCGACGTCGCGGACCAGCCAGAGTTCCTCCTGGTTACCGACGTGGGCCAGGTCCCAGACCAGCGGGGACATCAGCGGCGAGTGCTGCCGCACCAGGTCGTCGTCGTCCACCGCCTCGGTGAGCAGGGCGGTGCGGGCCCGGGTCCGCTCCAGCTCCACGGCGATCCGGCTGCGCAGCCGTTCCGCCTCCATGCCCGGCCGCTCGGTCGTCGTCACCGGTACCCCCTCTCCGCGGCGGCGCGGCGCCGCCGGATTCCTCGGCTCGTCTCGTCGTGCGTTCCCGCCGGCAGGTCCAGCTGCGGCAGGGCCGCCAGGGCCAGGTCGAACAGGGCCGCCGCCGCCTCGGCGAGCGGCCGGTCGGCGAGGCCGTACCGGGCGGCGGGGTGCCAGCGGTCGGCCACCGGGGCGGCGACGCTCAGCGCCGTCCGGTGGTGCCCGGATCGGCGAACAGGGCGGCCAGCACCGCGAGCGGCAGGGTCCACTCCCGACCGGGCTGGGCGTCCAGGTAGCGGACCTCCAGGTAGCCGCGCGGGCGTACCGGCGGGAAGAGCGTGCTGACGTGGTATTCCAGGTCGTCGGTGGTGGGTGGCCGGGGCAGCGCCCCGGCGAGCCAGTCGGCGAAGGTGACCCCGGGCGGCGGTGTCCAATCCGGACCGTCGTCGCGCAGGCAGAGCAGCGGCGCGGCGAGGACGTACTCGGTCCAGGTCGCGACCGGGTCCCGGTCGGGCCGGGCCGGGGACCAGACCGGTCGGGTCCGGGCCGGGTCGATGGCCAGCCAGGCGGCCATCCGGGCCGAGGCCCAGCCGGTACGCCGGCCGGCGTGCCGGTCCGCGGTGGCGAAGGCGGCCAGCAACGGCGGTCCCACCGCGTGCACCGCCGCCCACCGCTCGGTCAGCCGCTCCGGCTCGCCGGCGTCCAGGCAGACCTGCAGTCCGGCGGTGCTGTACATCATGGTGCGACCGGCCGGTCCGCGCCGGTCGAAGACGCAGCGCATGGCCTGGTAGCGCGGGGTTTCCACGACTGGGCTGGGGGCCCGCCAGGGGTCGATGCCGGTGTGCCCCAGGGCCAGCCCGGCGGCGTCCAGCACGGCGGTCAGTTCGGCGATGTCGGCCTCGGTGGCCAGGATCAGCGCCCCGATGGACGATCGCGGCGGGGTGGAGATCTCCACCTGCCCGCCCGGCTCCACGGTGACGCTGCCGCCGCCGGGGAGCGGCTCGGCGGGGCTCGTCCCGCCGATGGTGACGGGACTGTGCCGCCCCAGTGCCCGGCGGAGTCGTTCACGGTCGACGGGGCGGACCGGGTCCGCCCCGTCGTGCACGGTCCATTCCAGTTCGACGCCGGTGAACGTGGGTGGGCCGGTCTTGAAGCAGATCCTGGCGATGTGTCGGGCCGCCCCGGCCGTGTCCTGCAGGACGGTGGTCCGTTCCAGCTCCGGTGACATCACCAAGGGACGGCTCCCTTCTCCGTGCGGGTCCAGACCGCTGCGTCGACCGCGTTGTCACCGACCGTCATCGACCGGTGCGCCCGCGGTTCCACCATCTTCTGTCTAGCAGACGGAATCCGCGCGCCCGTAGAGATGAATTATTGTCCGGATCGGCGGCTCAGCGGACGGTGCCGGTGCTCGGCTTCCCGGTCGGCGCGGCGGGGGTGGGTCGGGTCGACCGGGCGGCTCCGCGGCTGGGCGAGGACTTCGGGCTCGCCTCCGGCACCAGCCGCAGGCAGTAGTCCTCGACGCGGTCGGCGCCGCCGGCGACGCTCACCAGATCGCCGAAGCTGGGCGTCTCCAGCGCCTTGGCGCGCTGCTCTGGCGACTTGGCGAGGTACGACCGGCAGAGCCCGGTCAGCTGCGCCGTGGTCGCCGGTCGGCCCGGTCCGGCACCGGTGGTGCCGGGTGGCCACGGACGGGCCGGTGCTGGCGGGGGTGCCCGGGCTGCTCCCGGTCGGGTCGGCCCCGCGGGTCGGCGACGGCGAGCCGTCGACGCCGGAGCTGGAGCTGCCCGGCGTGGTGGGTGCGGGTGGGGAGGTGGGCTGCTCGGGACGGTCGAGGCTGACCGCGGCGAAGGCCACGCCGGCGGTGGAGGCGGTCGCCGTACAGCTCGCGCAGCTGGCCCATCCGGTAGCGCACCGTCTGCGGGTGCACGAACAGGTCGGCCGCCACGTCGTCGCGCCGGCC
>NZ_JAEVHJ010000121.1:0-18271 GCF_016802855.1 Micromonospora sp. ATA51
CGCGCCGGCCGGCGTCGGCTCCGCCACCCCGAGGACCCCCACCAGCACCGACGGGTACGCCCCGCGCAGCGCGCCGACGTGCCCAAGATCCCCGCGGCCACCCGGCCCGGTGAGGAAGACCAGCGTGTCGCCGAGCCGGTCCTGCCGCAACCGGCTCATCGCCGCCCGCAGCACGTCGTCCCCGCCGTCGGCCAGCTCCACCGCGGCGAGCCGGTCCAGCGGCCCGCCGGCGCCGGCCGGATCCCCGTCGGCGGGTACGACCAGCAGCAGGCTCACCGGCAGGTCCTCCCGGACCGCGGCGGCGACCACCGACGCCGCCGCCTCGCAACCGGACTCGAAGGACTCCGCCACCCCGCCCACCCGCTCCGGGTGCGCGGCCGCCCGGTTGTCCAGCACCACCACGATCCGGGGCAGGCTGGTGTCTACGTTCTCCCGGACCATCAGCTCGCCGACCCGGGCGCTGGTGCGCCAGTGCACCCG
The DNA here is from genome assembly GCF_016802855.1 of Micromonospora sp. ATA51. Classification (NCBI taxonomy): domain Bacteria; kingdom Bacillati; phylum Actinomycetota; class Actinomycetes; order Micromonosporales; family Micromonosporaceae; genus Micromonospora; species Micromonospora sp. ATA51. The sequence continues at coordinate 481 of NZ_JAEVHJ010000121.1, forward strand.
GCGCAGCTCGTCGCCCACCACGTACTCACGCAGCGAGTCGAAGGTGATCGAGCCGTGCGGCACGCTGTCGGTGCGGCCGTCGAGGCTGCGCCCCGCCCCGGTCGCACCGCGCGCAGCGAATGGATGCGCGGGTGCACCCAGACCGGCACCGTGCCCCCGTAGGGGCGGGCCAACGCGACGAGCCCGAGCGGGTCACGCCGGGTCACCCGCAGCGGACCGACCGGCACCACCCCCCGGCGGCGGTCGGCACGTCGTAGCGGACCGTGGTGTCCCGGCCGGGACGCAGCCGCAGCAGCGGCACCGGCACCAGCGCCGCCCCACAACGGTCCTCGGCGACCAGGTTGGCCGCCCGCAGCGCCCCGTGTTGCGTACGGTCAGCGTCATGCTGGCCGGCTCGCCGCGGGCCACCCGGTCCGGGTCGGCGCTGCGCTCCACCGCCAGCCGCGGCCGCCACGCGGCGGTGACCAGAGCATGCCCGACCGCGACGGCGGCCGCCGCGCCGAGCACGGTCAGCTCCGGATACGCGTACCGGAAGCCCACGCCGAGCAGCACGACGGCGGCGACGAGCAGCCCGACACCACGGGCGGTGATCCCCACGGCTCAGCCGTGCACCGGGGCGGGCTGACCGGACGGCAGCGGCACCGGCACCGAGGCGACCGCCTGGCGCAGCACCTCGGCGGCGGTCACCCCGCGCACCTGCGCGTCCGGGGTGAGCAGCAGCCGGTGCGCGAAGACCGGCTCGACGAGGGCCTTCAGGTCCTCCGGCATGATCCAGCCCCGCCCGTCGATCAGCGCGTACGCGCACGCCGCCCGGGTCAAGGCGATCACGCCCCGGGGGCTGACCCCGACCCGCACCTGGGGATGGGTTCGGGTGGCCGCGGCCAGCCGGACCGCGTACGTGTAGAGCGGCTCGGCGATGTGCACCCGGCGGGCCATCCGCACCATCTCCCCGAGCGTGGCGGTGTCGGTGACCGCGCTCAGCGAATCGGGGGAGCGGACGGTGGCGCCGCGCAGCACCTCCACCTCGACCGCCTCGTCCGGGTAGCCCACCGAGAGCTTCACCAGGAACCGGTCGAGCTGGGCCTCCGGAAGGCGGTAGGTGCCGTCCATCTCCACCGGGTTCTGGGTGGCCACCACCAGGAACGGCTGCGGCACCGGATGCCGGACGCCGTCCACCGTGACCGTCCGCTCCTCCATCACCTCCAGCAGCGCCGACTGGGTCTTCGGCGACGCCCGGTTGATCTCGTCGGCGATGACGATGTTCGCGAAGACCGGGCCCGGGTGGAACTCGAAGCCGCGGGTGGCCTGGTTGAAGATGGTCACCCCGGAGACGTCCGACGGCAGCAGGTCGGGGGTGAACTGGATGCGCCGCCACTGACCCTTGACCGTGGCCGCGATCGCCCGGGCCAGCGTGGTCTTACCGACCCCGGGCACGTCCTCGAGCAGGACGTGCCCTTGGGCGAAGAGCGCGGTCAGCGCGAGCCGGACCACCTGTGGCTTGCCCAGCACGACCGCGTTGACGTTCTCGGCCAGCCGGGCGGCGAGGGCGGCGAAGCCCTGCACCTCCGTCTGGTTGAGCGGCTCGGGGGTGTTCACGTGCGCGAGTGCTCCTCGGCTGGGTGGCGCGGTCAGCAGGTGGGCAGGACGTTGATGTTGTCGCCGCCCTCCAGGTTCAGCCAGGCCCACGGGATGTAGTTCCGTCCCGAGTAGTCGACCTGCACCCACCAGGTGCTGCGCTTGTTGTCGTTGTAGATGTAGGCGTAGACCTCTTCGCCCTGCTTCTTGCAGTACGCCTTGAGCCGCGTGCCCGGCTTGGCCCAGCCGACCTGTTTGGCGTTGAGCTGCTGCGGCACCGAGAAGACCTCGTTGCCGTTGCGGCCGTCCACGTCCGCGTTGCAGTACGTCGCCTCCGGGCCGGACGCGCCGTTGTTGCAGGTGGCCACGCCGTACAGCGGGTCGGTGGGCTGGGCGCGGGTGGCGGTGCCCTTGCCGGCCGCGTTGCTGGCGGTAACCGTCACCGTGTACGCAGTGCCGGGCGTCAGCCCGGTCACCCGCAGGCTGGAGCAGCTTCCGTTCGCGGTCCGCCCGCCGGTGGCGGCCGAGCAGGTGGCGTTGCCGCCGCCTGCGTCCACGGTGAACGACACGGTCACCGAGGTCGCGTCGGCCGACGAGCCGGTCACGGTGATCCGGGGTGCGGCCACCGTCCGGGCCGTCGTCGACGCCTCCGCGCCGGGCCCGGCCTCGTTGACCGCCTTCACCTTCACCGTGACGTTCTGCCCGTCGCCGAGCCCCCTGACCGTGGTCCGGACGTCGGTCACCTCACTGGTCTTCCCGCCGGCGTCGACCAGGTACTTCGTGACCGGGCGGCCGTTCTCCACCGCCGGCGACCACTGGACCGCGATCGTGCCGGGCTGGTCGGCCACCGTGGTGGCCCGCAGGTCGGCCGGCGCGGCCGGAGCGGTGAACGGCACTACGGTGTTGCTGACCGGGGAGGCCGCCGACCCGGCGCCCTTGTCGTTCACCGACACCACGGTGAACGCGTACTGGGTGCCGTACTCCAGCTCACCGGCGGGGATCACCAGCTCCGTCTTCGTCGACTCGCCGGCCGGGGCGGTGGCGCCGGCCGAGGCGGTGGTGACCGCGTACCGGGCGATGGTGTTGCCCTGGCCGTTGGCTGGGGGCCACTTCACCAGCACGGTGCCGTCCGGGCGGGCCTCGGCGGTCACGCCGGCCGGCGGGTCGGGCACCGCGGCGGTCGGGGTGACCGGGTTGCTCTTCCGGGCCGGCCCGTCGCCCTTCGCGTTGACCGCGTGCACCGAGAACGTGTACGTCTCGCCGTTGGTCAGCCCGGTGATCTCCACCGCGCGCTGGTTGGCGCCCACCTCGTGGCGCTGGTCGGCGCCCTCCACCACGTACCTGGTGATCTCGGCGCCGTTCGCGGCGGCCGGCCGCCAGCTCACCCGGGCCGAGGCGTTGCCGGCCGCGGCGGTGACGGCGCGCGGCGCGCTCGGCTTGCCCACCCGGGGCTTCTTCGGCGGGGGCGGCGGCGGGGGCGCCGGCGGCGGGTCGCCGCCGAGCACGTCGTTGGCGTACTTGTTGACCTCGCGCACCTGGTTCCTGTCGTCCACCACCCGCGCGGTCGCCGAGTTCGGCGCGTTGATGAAGAGGTGGTTCTCCCGCACCTCCAGCTCCAACGGACCCGAAGCCCCGGAGCCCTTGATGGTGTCGACCAGCTTGCCGTCGGCGTCGAACGAGTACACCGTGCCCGTCGCCTCGTCGGCGCAGTAGAAGCGGTCCGCCCAGGCCACCGCCGGGCTGAGCCGGTCACCGGCGCCCGGGACGGTGAACTGCCGCACCTCGCCGCCGTCGCGGACCACGTGCACCCGCCGTTCGCCGGCCACGGTGACCGGCACCTGGGGACCGGTGGTCCGCGCGGGCAGGGCGCCCGGGGCCTTCATCGCCAGGTCGGCCCGCTGGGTGCGGCCACCCCGGACCGTCACCAGCGACGCGGAGGTCCGGTCGAGCACCGCGACACCATCGTCCAGGGTGGAGACCGCCAGCTCGTGGCTGGGCTCGGCCACGTCGTACGTCTGGACCAGCTTGGGACTGAGGCCCGCCGGCGGCGCGGCCCCCGGCGTGGCGGGCAGCTCCGCCACGGTGATCGCCGAGACCGTGCCCTCGCTGGGCACCGCGATCCACAGTCGACCCTCGCCGTCGAACGACCCGCCGGTGATGCCCGGCGGGTAGCGCACCGGCTCGCCCACCGGGGTCAGCGAGCGCGGGTCGAGCTGCCGCACGATGCCCTGCACCGCGTCCACCACGAACGCCGCGTCCTCGTGCAGCGCGACGTTCACGCCGAAGCCGGGGGTGGTGGGAGTGGTCGCGGTGATCTGGAGCGTGGCCAGGTCCAGCGAGCTGACCTGGCCGGTGTTCAGGTCGCGCAGGATCAGCAGCCGGTCGGTCTGGGTGACCTGCACCTGGTGTCGCCGGGCGCCGGGGACCTCGACCCGGGTGTCGACCCGCGCGGTGACCCCGTTGACCCGCGCCAGCTCGCTGCGGGTGGTGCTCCACAGCCAGGAACTCGCGTCGTAGTTGGCGACCGCGTTGTCGGCGGCGCCCAGCCCGAGGACGGTCAGCCCCATGGCGACCAGCAACGCCGCCACGGTGCCGACGGTGACCAGCCCACCCCGCATCCGGGACCGGGGTCGGGGCGTGTCCACCCCGGTGCTCGCGACGTCCTCGATGGTGGCCACTGCCGGCTGCCTCCCGTGTCGGTGCGGGGAGACGTGCCGTGCGGCGACGGCCCTCCCCAGAGCCGGGAGACATCATATGGGCCGCTCCGACGCGGGGGAACCCGCACCGTCCCGCTGTGGACACCCAGCGTGTTGCAGGTGGACCGTCGGTCAGCCCGGCGGGTTGGCGGCCTCCCGGTCGGTGCAGACCTGACCCGAGGTGGCGAACGTGTCCGTCGAGTAGACCGCGAGCACCGTGAAGCAGTAGTCCAGCTTCCCGTTCAGCCCGTTGACCGTGTAGCTGGTCTGCCCCGGGTCCACCGTGGCCATCACCCCGAGCTTCTGCCCGGCCCGGCCGCCGGCCACCATGAACGGCACGCCGCCGCCGGTCGGGTCCGTCCAGGTGATGGTGATCGTGGTGGTGTCGTCGCGCAGCCGCAGGTCACCCGGGGGCGCGCCGGTCGCCACCGGCTTCGCCCGGGTCGGCCCGGGTGCGGGCGCCGGCGCCGCGTCGCGGTTGAGCAGCACCGCGCCCACGCCGACCACGGCGGCCACCGCCACCACCGCGACGCCCGCCGCCACGGCGATCACCGCGCGGTTGCGGCCGCCCGGCTCGGGCTCCTCCACCTGCGGGTACGCGGGCGGCTGGTGGAACGGCGCCGGCACCGCCGGCCACCCGCCCTGCGCCGGGTACGCCTCCGTCCCAGGCGCCGGGTCGGCCTGCCGGGGCTCGGGGAACTCCAGCAGGTCGTCGTAGACCGGCAGCGGTGCCGGGGCGGCGGACTCGGCCGCCGGCGCGGGCCCGGGCAGCGGATGCCGGTCCGGTTCGTCGGCGTCCTCCGTCGAGGGGTCCGGTGCCACGTCGGCCGGCGGGTCCAGCGGCTGCGGCGGCGCGGCGCTGCTCCACGGCGGCGCGGTCAACCCCCACAGCGGTACGGGCGACCGCGCTGACCGGGGCCACGGCCGGGCGGCCCGCTCACCGGCGGCGGGCCCACCGGGTGACCCGTCCCGCCGGGGTACGGATTCACCGGGTCCACGCCGGGTGGTCCGCTCACCGGGTACGCCGGGTGCCCCGGCGGGCCGCTGACCGGGTAGGCGGGCGTCGGGCGGCGCGCTGACCGGGTGGCTCGGGCCGCCAGGCCCGGCGGGGTACGGGTTCGCCGGGCCGGCACCGGATGGCCCGCTCACCGAGTACGCGGGTGTCGGCGGCGCGCTCACCGGCGGAAAGGAGGCCGGCGGGCCGCTGATCGGTTGGGTCGGTGCCGGCGGGGCGCTCGCGGGTACGCCGGCGACGGGCGGAGTGCTCAGGGGCGGCGTGCCGACGGGCGCCGCGCTGACGGGCGGGCTGAACGGCGGTGCGCTGGCAGGCTGCGTGGCTACCGGTGGAGCGTTGATTGGTGGGGCGCTGACCGGCGCGGCGGCGACCGGCGGGGCCGGCGGAGTGACGATCGGTGGGGCTGGCGGCGGGGTCGGTGCCGCCGCGGCGGCCCGGTCTGCCTCCTCCCGCAGCAGGGGCGCGATCTGCTGCACCTGCACCGTCGGCTTGGCCCAGCCGGGCGCCGGGGTGCCCGGCTGCTGCTGCTCGCTTCCGCCCGCGGCGGCCCCGTTGCAGAGGGCCGACTCGCCGGGGACGGCGGGTCGGGGACCGGCCGCGGCGTTGACCGGGGGCCGGTGGTCGCCGGGGGACTGGCGAGCGACGTGGGCGGGGCGGAGATCGGCGTCGCGGCGGAGACGGGGGGGACCCGAGGTCGGCGCGGGAAGGCCCGACGCGGGCATTCTGCTCCTGGTCTACGCCAGCGAGGAGATGAGAGACGCCTACAGCTCCTGGATGCGCGACATCCAACCCTTGCGCGACCTCCTTGACGAAGTGCCGGAAGACAAAGCGTGGTACGGCTGGCCGGAGGTAGCAGACGAATTCCGAGATAAGGCGGATGGCATCCACCGATCGTTACACGAGCTCTACGTGGTCGCTCGTAGGGAGTTGGCCTAACTGACTGCGCGCCTGCTCCGTTCCGTCCTAGCCATCCCGTCGGCCTTCGTCCGCACACGGTGGAGTGGGTAGGGCCTGCCCGGTCAAGGTGGAGCACACCACCGTCTGAACGACCTTGACCGGGCAGGCCCTACCCGCTCGGCTTTGCCCGGACGGAGGTTGTCGGGATGGCGCCAACCATCCCGGAGTGCCTGAGGACCCCGCCGGAGGCACTGCCATTGTCCCGTTCAACATCGAAGCCCCGGATCTGCCACTACCCATGGCGGCCCGGCTTCGTCGTATGTCGCGCCGCCGGCGGGCTGCAACCGTCGCGCTGGCGGCCGAAGGCCAGAGGCGCGGCGGCGGGCCATCGGCCGGCCCAGGTTCGGCGCGCGAGCGGCCCGCGACGCGGGCGCCTTGATAGACGTACAGAAAGTCCTCCCACACCGGCCGGCAGCCGGCCGTCCCGCCCCGGCCGCAGGAGTCACGACCGGTTGACGTGTCGGTACCCGGTGCTACTCTGACGCTCGTCGAGCACGCCAGCGCGGCCTTCCCGCCGGATCGCTGGACTCGACGTCGGAGATGCCGAGCGGTCTTCCTGCCGCTGATGCGGGCCACGTCCCGCCGGCTCTCGATCGCACCGGCCGAAGTGCCGGCTTCTCGAATCCGTTGAGCGGCCCAGCACGGCCTTCCCTGCCGTCCACGATGGCCCGGATTCGCTCCCCTCCACGGGTGGGGGCAGCCTGCGGCAACCCGCCGGATGCCGATATCCCAGGCTCCCCACCCGTGCCGGCCCATTCGCCAGGTTCACGAGCGTGAAAGGACATGACCCATCGGCGGGAAGTGGCACGGCCACGGTTCCGCCCTCCGGCGTCAGCCGCCCTCTCGGCGGTGCCAGGAGACACGACGAACACCACCAGCGGACACCCGTCCACGGCTGGTGGTGCTTCGTCTCCCGTCCCTGCCACCCCTTGAAGAGGAGACAGTCGTGTCCACCACTCCGCTCGCCCTGTACCGACCTGGCCTCGCTGTCGGCCGGGACGCCCAGGTCCTGCACCGCGCCGCCACGCCGGAGTTCTCCGGCTGGCTGGAGCACACCCGCCCCGCCGGCGGCTGTGCTCGCCCGATCCGCCTCACCGGCACCCTCGCCGCCGTCGACCGGAACACCGCCCGCATCACCGGCCAGCTGCACACCGACGAGCTGCCCGACCGCACGCTCTACAAGGCGTGCGGCAACCGCCGCGAATCGGTGTGCCCGGACTGCGCCTGGGTCTACCGGGGCGACGCCTATCAGCTCACGCGCTGCGGCCTGACCGGCGGAAAGGGCGTCCCTGACTCGGTCGGTCGGCACCCGGTCGTCTTCGCCACCTTCACCGCCCCGTCCTTCGGCCCGGTCCATCACCGGCACGTCGCCCGCCACACCTGCCGCAGCCGGCAGCGCTGCGACTGCCGACCCGCACCCTGCCGCGCCCGCACCAACACCGGGACCTGCGCGCACGGGCAGCCCGCGGCGTGCTTCGCTCGCCACGAGGCCGACGATTCGCGGATCGGTCAGCCGTTGTGCCTGGACTGCTACGACCACGCCCACCAGGTCGTGTGGAACTACTTCTCGGGGGAGTTGTGGCGGCGCACCAAGCAGGCCATCGAACGTCACCTCGCCGCCCTCTGCCGCAAGCGCGGCATCCCCTTCGTCCGGGTCGTCACCGCCTCGGGCAAGGTCCGATGGGTGCCGCCCGTGCGCGTGTCCCACGGCAAGGTCGCCGAGATGCAACGCCGGGCAGCGGTGCACTTCCACGCCCTGCTGCGCCTCGACGGCGTCGACCCGGACGACCCGGGCGCCCTCGTGCCGCCGCCGGCCGGCATTACCCTCGACGACCTGGAAGACGCGATCCACGTCGCCGCCCGGCAGATCACCGTCACCACGCCCGCCCACCCCGACCGGCCGGAAGGTTGGCTGGTCGCCTGGGGCGAGCAGGTCGACGTGCGGCGTATCAACACCGCTGGCGGTGAGCTGACCGACGGCAAGGTGGCCGCCTACCTCGCCAAGTACGCCACCAAGGCCACGGAAGCCACGGGCCACTCCTTCGCCCGGCTCACCCCGGCCACGATCGACGACTGCGCCGATCCCGAAGGCGACCACGTCGCCCGCCTCATCGACGCTTGCTGGCATCTCGGCCGCGCCACCGACACCGACACGACCGGCGGCGCCGCAACCGCTGATGACCGTCAAGGCGGCCTTGACGCCAAACCCAACATCTACGGCGGCTTGCGGCGCTGGGCGCACATGCTCGGCTTCGGCGGCCACTTCCTCACCAAAGCCCGCCGCTACTCCGTCACCTTCGCGCTGCTCCGCGAAACCCGCGCCACCTACCGGCACGAAGAGGACGACGAAACCGCCGACACCATCACCGTCGGCACCCTCACCTACATCGGCTCCGGCTGGCTCTCTGAGGGAGACGCCCTGCTTGCCAACACCGCCGCGCGACAGCGGCGCGAGAGCATACGCATCGGCCGGGAGGAACTCGCCCACGAAGCCTGGCTCACCGGGGCCGCCGCATGAGCCATGACCTCACCCCGCGCTGGTACTCCCCAGCAGAAGTCGCCGTCCTGCTCGGCTTCGGCATCTCCAAGGTCAAGATGAAGATCGCCATCGGCGAGCTGCGCTCCATCAAGGACGGCAAGTACCGCCGCATCCTCCCCGAATGGGTCGACGACTACATCCGCGAGCAGGTCGAACGCCAGGAGGCCGCCTGATGCCCGGACGTGCCCGTGCCAACGGCGAGGGGTCGATCTTCCCGTACCGGAACGGCTTCGCCGCGTACGTCTGGGTCGAGAAGCCGGACGGCAAGCGGGGTCGAAAGTGGGTTTACGGCAAGACCCGCGAGGAGGTCCACGACAAGTGGATCAAGCTGCACGGTCAGGCGAAGGCCGGTCCTGTGGCGACACGCTCCCCGACGGCAGGGGGTTCGCCGGCTACTGGCTGCGCGAGATCGTCAAGCCGAACTTGGCCCCCGGCAGCTACGTCACCTACGAGGTCGTGGTCCGGCTCTACCTCGTGCCGGGGCTGGGTCGGAAGCGGCTCGACAAGCTCCGGGTCAGCGACGTGCAGACCTGGATCAACGAGGTGGGGCGGACGTGCCAGTGCTGTGCCCAGGGCAAGGACGAGGGGCGCAAGCCAGCCCAGCGTCGCTGCTGTGCCCTCGGCCGCTGCTGCCGGGATCTGCCCTCCGCGACCAGCGTCACCCACCTGCGGACCGTGCTCCGGACGCTGCTGTCCCAGGCGATCACCGAAGGGCTGATCACCCGCAACGTCGCATCCCTGGTGAAGCTGCCCCCGGTACGGAAGCGCAAGCGGAAGGCGTGGACGAGCGACGAGGCGCGGCGCTTCCTGGAGTCGGCCCGCGCCGACGACGACCCGCTCTACGCCGCGTACGTCCTGGTCCTGGTGCTCGGTCTGCGCAAAGGCGAGATGTTGGGGCTCACCTGGGCGGACGTCGACCTCGACGCGGGGGAGCTGACCATCGACCGGCAGCTCCAGCGGGTCGGTGCCGAACTGCTGCACCGCGAGACGAAGACGGCCGCCTCAGATGCCACCCTGCCGCTGCCGGACATCTGCACCGTGGCGCTCGGTCGCCGCCGTGTCGCCCAGACCACCGCCCGGGAGGCCGCCGGCCCGGCCTGGCAGCCCTCGGATCTCATCTTCACCACCCGCTACGGCCGGCCGGTTGAGCCACGGAACTTCAACCGCTTCTGGGACCGCCGCTGTGAGGCGGCCGGCGTTCGGCGGATCACCGTCCGGGACGCCCGGCGGACCTGTGCCTCGCTCCTGGCCGACCTGGACGTGCACCCCCGGGTGGCGATGCAGATCCTCCGGCACGCGCAGTTCGCCATCACCATGGAGATCTACACGGTGGTCTCCTCGGCGGCCACCCGCGACGCCCTTAAGCGGCTCGGCCAGACGCTCGACCGGTGAGGGGTGGGCATGCCGCCGCCCAGTAGGGCATGCGCGGCCAGGATTGCGGCCACGCTTCCAGGCGCATGACTATTCGCAGGAGGCTTGCCTCAAACGCGGCCTCGTCAAGCTCGCCTCCCCGGCGGCGGGACCACAACTCGCTCAGGTCATCTTCGATGGCACCCAGTTCGATGAGTCGGTCGGCGCAGGCGAGGCTTCTCTGACGTGCCTCGGCCGGGCTGCCGGAGCTGGTGGTCATCTTGTCTGCGACCACGGTCAGTGTGCAGCGTGCTTCTGCCGTGATGCCACGGCCGGCGGTCTCGACTGCCCGCAGGGTCCCTTCGGGCCCTTGAACGATCTCGACGAACAGGCCGAGCAGCCGCGAATTGCGCACGAGCGGTCCGTCCGTCATCGTCCGCCCTCCAGCTGTTCGGTCCGCCGCCGCTTCGGAGAGCATCCCCGACACGGAAGTCAGGCTGGCGGTTGGTCCACTGCTGTACTTCGCTGCTGTACCGGCCCCGATCATGGCAACAGCGGCCCCGGACGGGACCGCTGACCTGCGGAGGAGTGGGCCGCCAGGGACTCGAACCCTGAACCTATGGATTAAAAGTCCACAGCTCTGCCATTGAGCTAGCGGCCCGCCCGCTCAGGCTACCGGAACCCGCTCGGACGAGCCTTCCGGCTTCCCGCCGCCCGTCGATGTCCGGCCGCCGAGGCCGAGCGACCGCGCATGCGGGCGAGCCGCTCGACGATGGCCCGTGGCGCCGTGGCCGGCCAGGCTGGGAGCCATGACATTGCTGCGTACGGCCGTGCTGGCCGGGGCGACGCTGACGACCGGGCTGATGGCGGGGCTGTTCTTCGCGTACTCGTGCTCGGTGATGCCGGGCCTGGCCGCGACCGACGACCGGACCTTCGTCGGGACCATGCAGTGGATCAACCGGCGGATCCTGAACGGCTGGTTCCTGGCCGCCTTCCTCGGGGCGGTGCTGCTGCTCGCGCTGGCGGTGGCGCTGCACCTCACCGGCGCTGGCCGGGTGCTGGCCTGGACCGGGGCGGCGCTGGTGCTCTACCTGGCCACGCTGGTGATCACCATGCGGTGCAGCGTGCCGCTGAACGACCGGTTGGACGCCGCCGGTCCGGTGGACCGGATCGCCGACCTGACGGCGGTCCGCGAGCGCTTCGAGGCGACCTGGGTGCGCTGGAACCTGGCCCGCACGGTCACCACCGTGGCCGCCTTCGCCTGCCTGATCGGCGCCCTGCTGACCCGCCGCGCCTGATCACCAGCGACTTCACGTCGGCGATGTGGCGGTGTCCGACCGGCCGGGATGCCGCCACATCGCCGACACGGCGCGGGGCGGGCCGGCATGCCTCGGCCCGCCCGGGGAACCGGGACGGGCATGAGGATGAGCAGTACGCCCGCCGTGGCCGCGTCGAGCGAGGAGGTCGGCGCGGACGGCGTACGGCAGCCGGGCGGCGAGGTGCACGCCTGGCTGCCGGGGCAGAACCAGACCGTCTGCGGGCTTCCGCTCAGTCGTACCCGGCTCCGGCGCTTCCCACACGTGCCGTTCGACTACGCCTCGACCGACGTGCTCACCCAGGCCGACCCGGTCGGGTTCATCTGTCCGCGCTGCCTCGCCGCCACCCAGGGACGCCGCCGGCAGGAGAAGAACTGGGTACGCCACTCGCCCCGGCCGTGAACCTTCCGGGGGTTGGAGTCCGGTTCAACGGGTACCGCAGCCGGTATGCGGATCGTGATCGTCGGGGCCAGCGGCAACGTCGGGACGGCGGTGCTGCGCCGGCTGCGTCAGGAGTCCGGGCTGGAGCTGGCCGGGGTGGCCCGCCGGCTGCCGGGGCCGGACGCCGGTGAGCCGTACGACCGGGTGGAGTGGCACTCCTGCGACATCGGGGCGCCCGGCGCGACCGAGAAGCTCTCGGCGATCTTCGCCGGGGCCGGGGCGGTGCTGCACCTGGCCTGGCAGATCCAGCCCAGCCACGAGCAGCGCACCCTGCATCGGACCAACGTCGACGGCAGCCGGGCGGTGACCGACGCGGTCGTCCGGGCCGGCGTCCCCGCCCTCGTGTGCGCGTCGTCGGTCGGCACGTACGCGCCCGGCCCGAAGGACCACCCGGTCAGCGAGCGCTGGCCGGCGACCGGGGTGCCCGGATCGTCGTACAGCCGGGACAAGGCGGACGTGGAGGCGCTGCTCGACACGGTCGAACGGGAGCACCCGGAGCTGCGGGTGGTCCGGCTGCGCCCGGGGCTGACCTTCCAGCGGGACGCCGGCACCGAGATCACCCGCTACTTCCTCGGGCCGCTGGCCCCGGTGCGGCTGCTCCGGTACGGCCGGATCCCGCTGGTCCCGACCAACCGCCGGCTGCGGATGCAGGCGGTGCACGCCGACGACGTCGCCGACGCGTACGCGAAGGCTCTGCTGGGTGAGGCACGCGGCGCGTTCAACGTCGCCGCGGACCCGGTGCTGACCCCGGAGCTGGTGGCCCGGCACTTCCACGGCTGGACGGTGCCGGTCGCCGCCCCGGTGCTGCGCGTCGCGGCGGCGCTGACCTGGCGGGCGCGGCTGCAACCGGTCGACGCCGGCTGGGTGGAGCTGGCGCTGAACGCGCCGCTGATGTCCAGCCACCGCGCCGAGACGGAGCTGGGCTGGACGCCGAGGATCGACGCTCTGACCGCGCTCAAGGAACTCTTCGCCGGCATGGCGGGCGCCGGGCACACCGCCGCCCCGCCCATGTCGGCGACCCGGACCTCCCCGGCCGCCCCGGCGGCCTCCGCAAGGCCCGCACCCCGGGCCACGGCAACCCCTACTGACGTACGCCCCGCCGGTCGCCGCGGGTGCGGTCGTTGCTGACGAAGAAGATCGCGCCGCCGCCTAAAGCTCCGCCGCCAGCGGGCGTGCGGTCAGGTGTGCGAGAGGGCGAACGCGACCAGGAAGCCGAGGACGGTGATCAGGCCGACCAGGAGGTGGGCGTCCTCAAACGCCTCGGGGACCATCGTGTCGGTGATCATCGCGAGGATCGCCCCGGCCGCCAGCGCGGTGATGGTGGCGAGCACCGCAGGCGGAGCGCCGCCGAGCAGCGCGTATCCGGCCAGCGCCGCCGCGCCGCTGACCAGGGCGATCGCCGCCCAGAGCAGGAAGACGTACCGCCGGGAACGGCCGGCCCGGCGCATGCCCGCCGCGCTGGACAGGCCCTCCGGCACGTTGCTCAGGAAGACCGCGACCACCGTGACCAGGCTGACCGGGCCGCCGGCGAGCAGACCCGCGCCGATCACCACCGACTCCGGTACGCCGTCCAGCAGCGCGCCGACCGCGATGGCCGTACCCGAGCCGGGCTGCTCCTGTTCGGAGGGCTGCACGTCGCCGGATCGCTTGCGGTGCCGGGCGCCGCGCCGGGCCAGCAGGATGTTCGCCACGGTGTACGCCAGCGCCCCGACCGCCGCGCCGAGGGCGGTGGGCAGCAGGCCAGCCTGCTCGTACGCCTCGGCGACCAGGTCGAAGGAGACCGCGCTGAGCAGCAACCCGGCGCCGAACGCCATGATCGACGCGATGACCTTCCGGGGCACCCGGGCGAAGAACCCGGCGACCGCCCCGATCAGCAGGGCCGAACCGGCCAGCAGACCCCACAGTCCCGCTTGCAACCACTCCGGCATTCGCAGGACCGTACCCCAGCGCGGGGGCGGCGGAACCGTCAGAAGTCGGCGAAGAGGTACGGCACCTCGCGGGGGAAGATGCGGCGCAACTCGGCCGCCGCGTCCGCCGGCACGTCGCCCAGGTCCCGGATGTCGACCTCGGCCGGGTCGAGCACCCCGTACGCGAGGGCGGAGAGCCCCGCGGCGGTGAGCGTCGCGGTCGGGACGCCGGCCCCGGCGGCGTCGCCGGGCCGCAGCTCCAGCCGGCCGGTGGCGCCGTCGAGCAGGTGCGTACCGGCCAGCCAGCGGTCGCCGACCAGGTCGACCCGGACCCGACCGGCTCCCGCCGGCAGGCCGGTCAGCGCGTCCAGGGAGAGCAGCCGGGCCATCGGAGCCGGCGACCCGGGCCGGGACACCCGCGCCTCGACGTGCACGGCCAGGTCGGTGAGCCACAGCTCGGGCGGTTCGTCGGCGGGGAGCTGGACCCGGATCCGCTCGACCTGGTCGACGTGCCGGGCGAAGAACTGCAACAGCAGCGCCCGGGCGTACGGGTCGGTGGCGAGCAGGTCGTCGGCGAGCAGCTCGCCGCCGTGGTCGTCGATCCGGTAGGTCACCGCGCCGACCGTGCTGCCGTCGACCACGGCGGTGAGCAGCCAGCGGTCGTCCCGGTCGCGTAGCCCGACGGCCCGGAAGTCGGGGAAGACCGCGAAGCCGTGCCGCTCGTGCAGGCAGCGTTCGGTGAATGCCCGCCAGGTCGGGTACCCCGCCCCGACCCGCTCCCAGACCACCTCGCCGGGCAGTTCGGCGCGGAGCAGCGGCCCGAGGTCGGCCGGGGTGAACGTCGCGGTACGCGCCCGGGGCAGCCCGACGTAGCCGAAGCGCTCGTAGAACGACGCCCGGAACGGGTACAGCGCGGTGAGCAGGTGCCCCTCGTCGCGCATCTCGTCGAGGAGCTGGTGCAGCAGCGCCCGGACGTGGCCGCGCCGGCGGGCCAGCGGATGGGTCGCCACCCCGGCGACGCCGGCCATCGGCAGGACGGCGCCGCGGAGGTTCTGCCGCATCGGGATCGCCGTGACGGCGGCGACCGCCGTGCCGTCCTCGTCGGCGACCAGCGTCCGGTTGCCGGCGTTGTAGGGGAGGTAGTCGCGGAACTCCGCCACCCGGGACGCGGCCAGCGGCGACGCCTCGAAGGCGTACGCCTGGAGCGGGAAGCTGGTGGCCAGGCGTTCTTCGGCGGCCAACCGACGGATGATCACGCCTCATCCCAACCCGGGCCGGTGGCCGGCGCAACCGCTTTCGCCGGCCCCGGGACCGGTCAGGCGTCGGCGACGTCGGAGACGACCACGGTGACGTTGTCCGGCGCGCCGGCCTGGTGGGCGAGCTTGACCAGCTGCTCGCCGCACTGCTGGCGGTCGCCGTACGTGCCGAGCGCGGCGGCGATCGCCGGGTCCTCGACGTAGTCGGAGAGGCCGTCGCTGCAGAGCAGCAGCCGGTCGCCGGGGAAGACGGTGAGCACCCCGATCGCCGGGGGCGCGTCCGAGCCCTGCACGGCCCGGGTGACCAGGGACCGCTGCGGGTGGTGCCGGGCCTGGTCGGGGGAGAGGGCGCCCTGGTCGACCAGCGCCTGGACGAAGGTGTCGTCCCGGGTGAGCTGGGTCAGCTCCCCGTCCCGCAGCAGATAGCAGCGGGAGTCGCCGACCTGGGCGAGGACCAGGGTGTCCCCGGCGAGCAGGGCGGCGGTGAGCGTGGTGCCCATGCCGTCGCGGGCCGGGTCGACCGTGATGGCGGCCCGGATCCGCTGGTTGGCGGTGCTCACCACGGCCCGCAGCGCGTCGGCGGCCTCGTCGGCGCCGGTGGGCGGGGTCAGCTCGTCCAGGATCCGGATGACGATCTCGCTCGCCACCTCGCCGGCGGGGAGACCACCCATGCCGTCGGCCACCGCCACCAGGCGGTCACCGGCGAGGGCGGAGTCCTCGTTGTTGGTCCGGACGAGGCCGACGTCGTTGAGGATGGCCGAGCGGAGGATGAGCGTCATGGGTCAAGCTTGCCAAGAAGACCCTGCCGCCGTCTCTACGCACTACTGCGTAGGGTGTGAGAAATGATGCCGGTGTCCATGGTCGGGCGCGCCGGCGAGCTGGCCGAGCTCGACCGGGCGTGGGCCGCCGTGGTCTCCGGCCGCCGGCCGGCGCCCACCGTCACCGTGATCACCGGGGCCGCCGGGGTGGGCAAGAGTCTGCTGGTCGCGGCCGCCCTGGAGGGCTTCACCCCGCGGCCGGCGGTGGTCCTCGCCGGCGCCGCGCGGGTGCACGACCCCGCCCCGTACGACTGGTTGGCGGCGGTGCTCAGCGGCCGGGACACCAGCGGCCTAGACCTGCCGCCGGACGCCCTGGCCTGGCTCGCCCAGCAGCCCACCGCGCCGCGCGAACGCTACGCCCCGGGCACGCTGCTGCGGCTCGCCGTCCGCACGGTCCGGCTGCTGGTCGGGACCGGCCCGGCGGTGCTGGTGGTGGAGGACCTGCACGCCCTCGACCCGGCCAGCCTCAACCTGCTCGGCGAGCTGGCCGCCGCCCCGGAGCTGCCGGCCCTGCTGGTGGTGGCGAGCCGTCCGCCGGCCGACGCGGTGGCGCCGGACCTCACGGTCCGCGCGCTGGCCCGCCTCTGCGGGGTACGCGGCGCGGTGCGCCAGCACCTCGCGCCCCTCACCGCGGCCGAGGTGGCCGAGGTGCTTACCCAGGTGTACGACGGGACGCGCCCCGCCGAGACGGTGGTGGCCGCGGTCTGGCGGCGGACCGGCGGCAACCCGTACGTGCTGACCGAGCTGCTCGCCGCGCACGCCGGGTCCGGGCCGGACGGTCTGGTCCACGAGCCGCTGCCGGAGCATCTGGTGCCCCGGCCGGCGACGCCGCCGGACGCCGAGCTGACCGGCCGGGAGATCGAGGTGCTGGGCTGCCTGGTCGCCGGGATGTCCAACAAGCAGGCCGCCCGGGCGCTCGGCATCTCGGTGCGGACGGTCACCGTGCACGTGTCGAACCTGCTCCGCAAGACCGGCTCGGCGTCGCGGACGGAGGCGGCGCTCTGGGCCGTACGCCACCGGCTGCCGGTGGCCGCGCCGCCCGGCTGACCGGTCAGCGGCGCGGGTAGCGCAGCAGCAGGCTGGCCCAGACCTCGTCGTCGCCGACGGCGGCGTAGCTGTGCGGCACGTCGGAGGTCCAGCGCAGGTGCCCGCCGGCCGCCGCGGTCAGCGGGGCGTCCACCGGCCCGGCGCGCAGCACGCCGGAGAAGACGGTGACGTGCTCGGTGACCCCGGCCTGGTGGGCGGGGGAGAGCTGGCCCGGGCCGGGCGCCACCCGCATCCGGTACAGCTCGTACGTCGCGTCGCTGTCGGTGAAGACCTCCAGCAGGGTGGCGCTCACCGCCGCCCCGCGTACGGTCGGCGTCTCGGCGGGCCCGGAGAGGACGGCGGTGAGCGGCACGCCGAGCTGCGCGGTGACCGCGTACAGGGTCTCCAGGGTGGGGTTGCGGGTGCCGTTCTCCAGGCCGGAGAGGGTGGCCTTCCCGACGCCGGCCAG
Organism: Micromonospora sp. ATA51; assembly: GCF_016802855.1. Lineage (NCBI taxonomy): Bacteria > Bacillati > Actinomycetota > Actinomycetes > Micromonosporales > Micromonosporaceae > Micromonospora > Micromonospora sp. ATA51. The sequence goes on from NZ_JAEVHJ010000121.1 coordinate 17,846, forward strand.
CCGGGCCAGGGTGGACAGCGAGATTCCGCGTTCCTCGCGCAGCGCCCGCACCCGCAGGCCGACCGTTCCGGGTGCGGGGTCACGAGCTGGTGGGGGCGACGCCATGCCGCTATGGTGCTACACGTCGTCGTTCCGTAAACGGAACAGCCGGTGGAGGGGGGCGGATGGCGGGCCGACTGCAACCGGTGCTGGCCGGCGTCGTGACGGCCCTGGTGGGCTTCGCCAGCTCGTTCACCGTGGTCCTCGCCGGGCTGCGGGCGGTCGGCGCCGACGACGCGCAGGCCGCCTCCGGGCTGCTGGTGCTCTGCGTGGCGGCCGGCCTCTGCGCGGTCTGGCTCGGGCTGCGGCACCGGCTGCCGATGGCCATCGCCTGGTCCACCCCGGGCGCGGCGCTGCTGGTCGCCACCGGCCCGGTGCCCGGCGGCT
>NZ_JAEVHJ010000122.1:0-18076 GCF_016802855.1 Micromonospora sp. ATA51
CGGCTGGCCGGTGCGGGTGGTCCGGCCGCTGCGGGCCCTGCCCCGGCCGGACTCGGTCGCCCTGGACAGCGCGGGCCGGGCCGCGGCGGCGGACTCGGCGTTCCGGCTGCGCCGGCTCGGCGTTGCGCCGCGGGTCGGCGCAGACACCGCGGTGGTGGTGCTGGACGACATCGTCACCACCGGGGTGACCCTGGCCGCGGTGAGCCGAATTTTGCGCCCGGCGGGAATGACGCCAGACGTCGCGGCGGTGCTCGCCGCAACGCAAAAACGACGCCACAGGTGACGCTTCGTGTTTCCGTTTCACCCCTTGGTGTATGAGCTGTGAAAATTCCTGGGCGGTCTCGACAACAAGGGGTGACTGCCGCACGAACAGGAGTTAGCGTTCTGCTGTCGGGGGTAGGAGGTCTTCCCAACCGCCCCCGGCGGTGAGAGGAGGCGTAGCCGTACTGAACCGGTCGACGCCGAACGGGGATCTCCCAGGCGTGCCGACCGGGTACCGGACCGAACGACCGTCCGAACAAGGGAGGTCACGTGGACATCGTGGTCAAGGGCCGTAACGTCGAAGTGCCGGACCATTACCGGGTGCACGTAGCCGAGAAACTCGCGAAGATCGAACGCTACGACCACAAGCTCATTCGGGTCGACGTGGAGTTGTTCCACGAGCGCAATCCGCGCCAGGCCGATCATTGCCAGCGGGTGGAAATCACCTGCGTCTCACGGGGCCCGGTGATCCGGGCCGAGGCCTGCACGAATGATTTCTACAGCGCGCTGGACGCGGCCATCGCCAAGCTGGACACCCGGTTCCGCCGGGCGGCCGACCGGCGCCGGGTCCACCGGGGGCGGCACGCGCCGCTCTCCGTCGCCGCCGCCACCGCGGGTCTGCCGGTCGCCGACCTCGGCGAAGCCGTGCCCGCCGCGCTCGCCGACGGCGCCAGGACGGCCACCGCGGTCGCCGAACGACCCGAGGACAGCTACGAGGAGTACGACGACGATCAGCCGTGGCACATCGCGCGGGAGAAGGTGCACCCCGCCGAGCCGATGACCGTCGACGACGCCCTGTTCCAGATGGAACTGGTCGGCCACGACTTCTACCTGTTCCAGGACAAGGAGTCCGGGCGGCCGAGTGTCGTCTACCGTCGGCACGCCTACGACTACGGGATCATCTCCCTCGACGCCTGACCCCTGACCACCCCGCAGACACCGGCGGCGGGGCCGTGGTGGGCGACCACCACGGCTCCGCGTCGTCTCCCGCCTCAGTGCGCCGCCGGCAGGTCGGCCGCGAGCAGGCCGTACACGACGGAATCGACCCGGGTGGCGTCCGGGCCGGGCAACCGGCCACGGGCCAGCCCTTCCCGGCGGAAGCCGACCTTCTCGAGCACCCGCTGCGACGCGACGTTCTCCGGCCGGGTGCCGGCCCAGAGCCGGGCCAGCCCGACGCCGAGAGCCCAGCCGGCGAGCAGCCCCACCGTCCGGGTGGCCAGCCCCCGCCCGCGGGCCTCCGGCAGCAGGCTGTAGCCGAGCATGGCCTGGCCGGTCGACGGTTCGTCGTACACCAGCGCGCAGCCGCCGGTCACCGCCCCGGTCGCCGCGTCCAGCACGGCGAAGTCGGCCGAGCCGCCGGCCAGCCAGTGGCTCTCCGCCCGCCGGCAGCGCCGCTCGATCGCGGCCCTGGTGGGCGCCACCGGCGGTACCCGGTTCGCCACCACCTCGGGCCGGGTGTGCAGCCGGTACATCGCGTCCACGTCGTCCGGGCCCAGCGGGCGCAGGGTCACCACGCCGTCGGTGAGCCGGCCGTCGGGCAGGTCGGGCAGGAGCCGGGCGGCCGGTCCGGGCGGGTCGTCGGCGAGGCGTACCCAGGCGATCAGGTCGTGCCAGCCACCCCCGCGGACCGGGCTGGCGGACCGGCGTACCCCCTCGTGCCGGAAGCCGGCGGCCAGCGCGACCCGCTGGCTGGGCGTGTTCTCCGGGTGGGTGAGCAGCTCCAGCCGGGCCGTCCCGGTGGCGAAGGCGTGCCCGGCCAGGGCGCGGGTGGCGGCGCTCGCCACGCCGCGGCTCCGCGCCCACGGCGCCACCCAGTAGCCGATCTGCGCCTGCGCGCGGAAGGGCACCACCTGGCTCAGGCCCACGCCGCCGAGCAGCCGGTCGCTGGCCGGGTCCGCGATCGCGTACGCGGCGCCGCCGGCGGTCCAGGCCGCGGGGGCGCCCTCGGTGACCCACCAACGGGCGGTCTCCTCGGTGTACGGGTCGGCAGGCCGGAGATGAACCGCTGGGTCAGTGGATCGGCGCAGGCCGCGGCGATGTCCGCCACCTCGTCGAGGCGGAACGGTCGCAGCCGTACCCCGTCGGCCTCGATCACCTGCGGGGTCACGTCGGCCCTCGCGTGAGGTCCGCGGCGAGCAGGGCGGCGACCCAGGCGTCGCCCCGGCCGTCCCGGGCGGGCAGCACGCCACGGGCGGTGCCCTCGAAGGCGAAGCCGGCCTTCTCGGCGACCCGGCGGGAGGCGGTGTTGCCGGCCAGCGCCCGCCACTCGATCCGGGCCAGGCGCAGCGTGGTGAAGCCCCACGCGGTCAGGGCGCCCACGGCGGCGGGCATGTAGCCCCGGCCCCGGGCGTGCGGGGCGGTCATGAAGCCGACGTCGCCGTTGAGCGGGTCGGCGGGTGAGATCCGCAGGTCCACCGATCCGACGTATCGGTCGTGGCTGTCGGCGATGGCGTAGTAGGCGCCGGTGCCCCGGGCCCAGGCGGCTGCGGCGAAGTCCCGCATGAAGCCCTCGGCGTGCGCGCGCTGGTACGGGTGGGGGACCGTGGTCCAGCGGATGGTGTCCTCGTCGCGGCAGGTGGTGACGACGGCGTCGAGGTCCCGTTCCTCCATCGGGCGCAGCCGCAGCTCGGTGGCCCCGGCGGTGGCGAAGAGGACGGGCTGCGGCCGGCCGAAGACGGCGGCCCGGCGGGCCTGGAGGGTGTCCGGGCCGGCCGGCGTGGGCTCGCCCGGCGCGGCCAGTTCGGCCGGGAGGAGGGAGCCGATCCAGCCCTCCGGGCGACCGCCGGCCGCCGGGTGGGCCAGTCGCAGCTCGCCCTCGATCCGGAAGCCGGCCCGGAGCGCCACCAGCCGGGAGGCGTGGTTGCCGACCTCGGCCTGCCAGATGACCCGGCGCAGCTTCAGCGCGTCGAACGCCCAGCGGGCCACCGCCCGGGTGGCCCGCACCGCGACGCCCCGGCCGCGGGCCCAGGGCGCGGTCCAGTAGCCCACCTCGGCGGAGTCGAGGCCCCGGTCGATGGAGACGAGGCCGGCGGAGGCGAGCAGCTCGCCGGTCGCCGCGTCGCAGACCGCGAACGGCGCCCCGGTGCCGTCCGCCCAGGCCTTGCCGCTGATCTCGGTGACGAACCCGAGGGCGTGTTCGGGCAGGTACGGGCGGGGTACGGTGGTCCAGCGCTGGATGTCCGGATCCTGGCAGGCGCGGTGCACCGCGTCGGCGTCCTCCGTCCGCCAGGGTCGTAGCAGCAGGCCGTCCTCGGTGATCTCCACAGGCTCCACCCGAGCCATCGTGCCGGATCGTTCGCGCTGGGCGTAACCCGATAAACCGCCGGTCAGGGCGTGGGCCGCACGTTATGTCGGTTTCGCTGCCCCGGACCGCCGCCACCAGTGACCATCGCCGCGGCGGAGCGCCTACGATGGTTCGAGACTGTCTAGGGGAGCGTTGATCCGTGTCGATTCTGGAAAAGGTCCTTAGCGCGGGCGAGGGCCGTATGGTGCGCCGGCTCAAGGCCGTCGCCGCCGCCGTCAACTCGATCGAGGACGACTACGTCAACCTCACGGACGACGAGCTGCGCGGCCTGACCGAGCAGTACCGTGAACGGCTCGCCGACGGTGAGACCCTCGACGACCTGCTGCCCGAGGCCTTCGCCACGGTCCGCGAGGCGGCCGCCCGAGTGCTCGGCCAGCGGCCGTACGACGTCCAGGTGATGGGCGGCGCGGCGCTGCACTTCGGCAACATCGCCGAGATGAAGACCGGTGAGGGCAAGACCCTGACCTCGGTCATGGCGGTCTACCTCAACGCGCTCTCCGGCAAGGGCGTGCACGTGGTCACGGTCAACGACTACCTGGCCCAGCGGGACGCCGCCTGGATGGGCCGGGTGCACGAGTTCCTCGGCCTGACCGTCGGCGTGGTGCTGCCGAACCGGCCGGCCAGCGAGCACCGCGCCGCGTACGAGTGCGACATCACCTACGGCACCAACAACGAGTTCGGCTTCGATTACCTGCGCGACAACATGGCCTGGTCGAAGGACGAGCTGGTGCAGCGCGGCCACAACTTCGCCGTGGTCGACGAGGTCGACTCGATCCTCATCGACGAGGCCCGCACCCCGCTGATCATCTCCGGCCCGGCCGAGCACTCCGCCCGCTGGTACCAGGAGTTCGCCGGCGTGGTGGCCCGGCTCCAGCCCGGCACCGACGGCGAGGGCGACTACGAGGTCGACTACGCCAAGCGGACCATCGCGATCAGCGAGCGCGGCGTGGCCAAGGTCGAGGACCGGCTCGGCATCGACAACCTCTACGAGTCGGTGAACACGCCCCTGGTCGGCTACCTGAACAACGCGATCAAGGCCAAGGAGCTCTACAAGCGCGACAAGGACTACATCGTCAGCGACGGCGAGGTCCTGATCGTCGACGAGTTCACCGGCCGCATCCTGCACGGCCGCCGCTACAACGAGGGCATGCACCAGGCGATCGAGGCCAAGGAGGGGGTGGAGATCAAGCAGGAGAACCAGACCCTGGCCACCATCACCCTCCAGAACTACTTCCGCCTCTACGAGAAGCTCTCCGGCATGACCGGCACGGCCCAGACCGAGGCGAGCGAGTTCAACAAGGTCTACAAGGTCGGCGTGGTGACCATCCCGACGCACCGGCCGATGGTCCGGCTCGACCGGGCCGACGTGATCTACAAGACCGAGAAGGCCAAGTTCAACGCGGTCATCGAGGACATCGCCGAGCGGCATCAGGCCGGTCAGCCGGTGCTCGTCGGCACCGTCTCGGTGGAGAACTCCGAGATCCTCTCCACGCTGCTGCGCCGCCGGGGCATCCCGCACTCCGTGCTGAACGCGAAGTTCCACGCCAAGGAGGCGGAGATCGTCGCTCAGGCCGGGCGCAAGGGCGCGGTCACCGTCGCCACGAACATGGCCGGTCGCGGTACGGACATCCTGCTCGGCGGCAACCCCGAGTTCCTCGCCGCCAACGAGCTGCGCCAGCGCGGCCTCGACCCGGTCGAGCAGCCGGAGGAGTACGCCAAGGCGATGGAGGAGGTCCTGCCCCAGTGGAAGCAGGCCTGCGACGTCGAGGCGGAGGAGGTCGCCGCGGCCGGTGGCCTCTACGTGCTGGGCACCGAGCGGCACGAGTCCCGGCGCATCGACAACCAGCTGCGTGGTCGGGCCGGTCGCCAGGGTGACCCGGGCGAGTCCCGCTTCTACCTCTCGCTGCAGGACGAGCTGATGAAGCGCTTCCGGGCCGGCGCGGTCGAGGCGGTGATGGAGCGCTTCAACATCCCGGAGGACGTACCCATCGAGTCGAAGATGGTCACCCGCCAGATCAAGAGCGCGCAGGCCCAGATCGAGGGTCAGAACGCCGAGATCCGGAAGAACGTCCTGAAGTACGACGAGGTGCTCAACAAGCAGCGTCAGGTGATCTACGCCGAGCGCCTCCGGGTGCTCAACGGCGAGGACCTCTCCGAGCAGGTCCGCAACATGATCGACGACGTGATCAGCGCTTATGTCGTGGGCGCCACCAGCGACGGCTACGCCGAGGACTGGGACCTGGACCAGCTCTGGTCCAGCCTCAAGCAGCTCTACCCGGTGGATGTCACCGTCGAGGAGCTGGAGGAGGAGGTCGGCTCCCGCGCCGGCCTCGACCAGGACTTCCTGCTCGCCCGGCTCAAGGAGGACGCGCACGCCGCGTACGACCGGCGCGAGGAGACGCTCGGCGAGGAGGCGGTACGCCAGCTCGAGCGGATGGTGCTGCTGCAGGTCATCGACCGCAAGTGGCGCGAGCACCTCTACGAGATGGACTACCTGCAGGAGGGCATCAGCCTGCGGGCGTACGCCCAGCGCGACCCGGTCATCGAGTACCAGCGCGAGGGCTTCGACATGTTCGCCACCATGATGGACGGCATCAAGGAGGAGACGGTCGGCTTCCTCTACAACCTGGAGGTCCAGGTCGAGGAGCCCGAGCCGGAGGCCGAGGAGGTGCAGCTGCTGGAGAAGCCGGTGGAGATCCGCGCCAAGGGCCTCAACCGCGCCCCGCAGCAGCAGGGCCTGCAGTACTCCGCGCCCACCATCGACGGTGAGGCGGGCGCCGGTGCGGTGGCCGTCGAGCCGGCTGAGCAGCAGGCGCCGGCCCTCGGCCTGGGCAGCCCGGAGAAGACGGCCCGGCCGGCCGCCCCGGCCAACCCGTCCTCGCCGCGTCGCCCGGCGGCGGCCGGCATGAGCGGCCACGCCGTCGCGGCGAGCACCGCGCGTCGGGCGGCCCCGGGTCAGGTGGACGGCGCCGAGGCGGGCCCGTCCCGCAACGCGCCCTGCCCGTGCGGCTCCGGCCGCAAGTACAAGCGCTGCCACGGCGCGCCGAACAACGGCGCCTGAGCAACCCGCAGCAACGACGGGCCCCGGTCGGAAACGGCCGGGGCCCGTCCGCGTCCGCGCCCGTCCGGCATCCTTCGCCACGCGCGGATTGAACGGAAACTGCTGGCGTGTCGTTAGTGATTCTCGGTTCTTCTCAGTGATCATCAGTGGGTGACGTTGTCGGGTGGGCGTGTCGGAATGGTGTGCACTACCAGACCGGTCGTCGTGGGCTCGGACTCGGCGGATGCCGGTGCCGGTGCGTCGAATGGCGACCGGCCGAGGTTGGCGAGGCTGCTGTTGCGGGATCCGGGGGTGACGACGGCCGTGGTCGAGCATCGCGGTCGGCTGGCCCGCTTCGGGGTGCAGGGCTCGTCGTGCGCGCTGGCCGCGACCGGCCGCCGCATCGTCGTCCTCGACGAAGCTGAGGTCGCGGATGAACTGGTGGAAGACGTCGTGGACGCTGTGACCTCTTGCTGTGTCCGCATGTATGGGTGTGGTTCGGCGGCCCGGTAAGGCGGGAGCTGCGATGGAGGCAATTGTGGCGGCCGGATGAGCCGGGTCAGACAAGGTTTCCGGGTCGAGTTGGATCCGACCGTGCAGCAATGTGCCCGGCTGGCTCAGCACGCGGGGTTGTCGCGGGTGGTGGAGAACTTCTGCCTCGCTCTGGTCAAGGCAGCCCTGGATCAGCGCAACGCCGAGCGCACCTACGGCATCGGCGAAGAACGGTTGACGCCGGTGCCGTGGTCGGCGCCGGCGTTGGAGAAGGCGTGGCGGGCGGCCCATCCCACCGCATACCCCTGGTTCACTCAGGCAGGGTTGTCGTCGCGGGTGCCGAAGGAGGCGTGTCGGGTACGGGCGGCCGGGTTGAGGAACTGGGCCGATTCGCGTAAGGGTGCACGCCGGGGCGGCAGGGTCGGGTTTCCGACCTGGCGGAAGCGCAGGCATGGGTTTCGGTTCCGCTATGACGCCGACCGAGCCCACCCCACCGGCCCGAGTATGGTCGCGTTGCCCGGGGTCGGCCCTGTGCGCACCCGGGAGGACATGTCGTGGTTGACCGGACGCATCGGTGACGGCCGGGCCCGGATCATCGGCGCGACGGTGCGCCAGCAGGCGGGGCGCTGGTGGGTGTCTTTCCAGCTCGAGATCGATCGCACGGACGTCGACACCCGTCGTGCGGTTGCGGCCGACGCGCCGACCTGTGGCATCGATCTGGGACTCGCCACGTTCGCGGTCATCGCCGACGACACGGGCCAAGTGGAGGAGATCCACGCGCCTCGGGCGTTGAAGGCGGCGCAGCGGAAGCTGCGCCGGGCGAATCAGGCGCTGGCCCGCTGCCAGCGGGGGTCGGCGAACCGGGCCAAGGCCGTCCGGAAGATCGCTTCCGTGCACCTGAAGGTCGCCCACCAGCGGGCCGATTTTCTGCACCAATTGACGACGAGGCTCGCGACATCCAAACGCGCCATCGCCGTCGAGTCCCTCAACGTGGCGGGCATGCTCCGCAACCGCCGCCTGGCCCGCGCCGTCTCCGATGCAGGGTTCGCCGAGTTCGTACGGCAGTTGCAGTACAAGACCACCTGGTACGGGTCGACGGTATGGGCCGCCGACCGCTGGTACCCGTCCACGAAGACCTGCTCCGTCTGTAGGGCGGTCAACGCCGGACTGACCCTGTCCGACCGGTCCTGGACGTGCCGCTGCGGCGCCACCCACAACCGAGACCACAATGCCGCCCGAAATCTCCTCACCGCCATGCACGCCGCCACCTGACACGCAACTGTCGCCGGGCAGTTCCCCGGAGACACGAAACGCCTGTGGAGGACCAGTAAGACCTCGGCTCACCGAGGCATGGACCAACGAAGCAGGAAGAGAATCACTCAGATTCTCTGAACGGTTGACGTCGTTTGCCTCAGTTTCACCATCAGTGGCGTTGCTGAACCAGCGGTGTTCCGGTCGCGTCCGGCCACGACCGACGGGACACACCGGCGGGAAACTTCTCCCGGGCGGGTGCGAGGTGTATGACGGTCACGGCGTAAGGCATCATCGGCGCCCGCGGCCGGCGTCCGCCGGTTGGGGCCTGAGCAGGGGAGACACCGTGACCGACGAGCTTGTCCGGGTGTACGTGCCGGCGACCGTCCCGATGCTGTCGCGGCTGCGCGAGCAGGGACTCGCCGACGGCGAGGCGCACGCGGTCACCCCCCAGCTGCGCGAGTGGTACGCCGAGGGTGACGAGGAGGAGTTGGAGTACGTCGCCTTCACCCGGGCCGCCCAGGACGCGCTGCTCCTGCTCCGGGCCGACCCGGCCGCACCCCGCCGTCGGGTGGTGGTCTCGGTGGATCTGCCGGCGTCGGCGGTCGGCCGGATGGACGGGGATCTCGGGTCCAGCCTCGTCCGGCTGACCGGGCCGGTGCCGGTGACGTCGGTCGCCGCGATTCACGTTGACGGCGCGGAGGCGGTGGAGGACGTGGTTGCCGCAGCTGAGGTGATCGCCGAGGCGCAGGCCGGCGACCCGGACGCCCAGTTCACGGTCGACGGTGCGGAGGACCACGAGCTGGAGTGGTACGACGTGACCGAGCTGAACCTGTTGCTCCGCTCGGTCTCCTGACCGCGGCCTGCGGCCCGCCGGCCGCCGGACCTCAGCGGGCCGGCTCGTCCTCGGCCGGTTCCGCCTCGTCGGCGCCGGGTGCCGGGCCGAGGGTGCGGCCGAAGGCGATGAGCGTGGTCAGCGCCCCGACGAAGAGCACCCAGATGCCGTTGTCCACCCGCGAGGTGCCGAGCGCGGTCTGCGCGACCGCGTCCGCGTCGCTGAGCGCGGCGGCCAGGTCGAGCAGCGTCCGGCCGCCGACCCGGATGATCACCTCGGTGAGCAGCAGGAGCAGGCCCGGTCCCGCCCCGGCGAGCAGGTAGGCCGGCCAGCGCGGCTGCGGCGCGGCCGGGTCCCGGCGGGCCCGGTGGCGCGACCAGGTCAGGTAGCCGAAGGCGACCAGCCCGGCGAGCAGCCCGGCCAGCAGGGACTCCGTCCGGGAGACCCACTTCGCGGCGCTGAGCACCGACTCCTGGGTGTCGCCCGCGCCGAACAGGTCGGAGAGCGGGTCCCGGGCGCGGCTGAAGGCCACCACGAAGATCAGCGCGGCCAGCGCGGCGGTCGCGGTCGCGGCGACCACCCGGGCGTTGCGGGCACCGGCCACCGCGCCGCCGATGATGGCCGCCGCCGCGGTGGTGCCGGCGATCGTGTTGGTGGTCGCGTTGTCGGCGTAGGTCAGGTTGATCGCCAGCGCGGCGGCCAGCCCGACCAGCAGGCCGGCGCCGACGGTGGCGAGGAAGCGCAGCGTGGCGCGTTCGGTCCGCCGGGTGAGCGGGTTGGTCACCGCCAGGGCGACCGCGGCGCCGGCGACGAGCGCCGCCGAGATGACACCGGGTAGCGCGTACGCGGAGAGGCTGATCGCGGTGACCCCGGCCGCGGTCGAGTGGATCGCGGCCCGGGTCGACCAGAGCATCGCCGCCAGCCAGCCGACGGCCAGCAGCGCGAGCACCACGGCACCGGGTGCGAAGGTGGCCCGTCCGGTGCCCGCCGGCGCCGGCCCGGTCGCGTCGACCGGGGCGGTCTCCTCGGCCGGGGCAGCCGTGGGCTGGTCCGGTTCCGCAGCCGTGGAGCTGCCGGGCTGGTTGCTCATCGTCTCCCCTTCGACGGACGCCGGATCGGCCGCGACGGCCGGGCAGGTCACCGGCCATCCAGGGTACGCGTCGCCGGGCGCCCCTCTCCGTCCACGGGCCGGGCCTGCCTGGGGCCGGGCCTGCCTGGTGGTCGCCGACGACGTGGGCGGGCCGGGCGGCAGCGGCGCGCCGAAGGATCGCAGGAGCATTGGACTGCTCGCCGACGGTTCGCCCCCTCTGTGGCTGTCCCTGCCTACGGTCCGGTGTGCGGTGGTCCGTCCCGATCATCGGCGGGAGGAACGACGGCCGGGGCCGGCAGAAGCCGGGGTGGGGTGGCCCGAGGGGGGTCGCATGGAAGAATCGGCGCAGGTCCCGCCGCCGCGACCGGTCCACCGCGCGGTGCCCGGCGACCGGCCGTCCGGTCGGTGCCCGCGGGTCCGGTTTCGCCACCGCCGTCGAGATCGCACAGGAGCCTGTGATGGACGCCGTGTTCTCCGTACCCGAGCCGCGCAACGAGCCGGTACGCACCTACGAGCCGGGCAGCGCCGACCGGGAGCGGCTTCAGCGGCGGCTCACCGAGCTGGCCGCCGAGCGGATCGACCTGCCGATGACCATCGCCGGTGAGCAGCGGATGGCCGGCGGTGAGTCGATCAACGTGGTCCAGCCGCACAAGCACGCGCACGTGCTCGGCGTCACCGGCCACGCCACCCACGACGACGCCCGCGCCGCCGTCAAGGCCGCGAAGGACGCCGCCCCGATGTGGCGCGCGCTGCCGTTCGAGGAGCGGGCCGCGATCTTCCTGCGCGCCGCCGAGCTGCTCGCCGGTCCGTGGCGGGACACCCTGAACGCGGCCACCATGCTCGGCCAGTCCAAGACCGCCGTGCAGGCGGAGATCGACGCGGCCTGCGAGTTCATCGACTTCCTCCGGTTCAACGTGCATTTCGCCCGGCAGCTGCTGGAGGCTCAGCCGAAGTCGTCGCCGGGGGTGTGGAACCGGTTCGACCACCGCCCGCTCGAGGGCTTCGTCTACGCGGTCACCCCGTTCAACTTCACCGCGATCGCCGGCAACCTGCCCTCGGCACCGGCCCTGCTCGGCAACACCGTGGTCTGGAAGCCGGGCCCGACCCAGCAGTTCGCGGCGCACTTCACCATGCGGCTCTTCGAGGCGGCCGGCCTGCCGCCCGGCGTGATCAACATGGTCACCGGGCGTGGCGAGGAGGTCTCCGACGTCGTGCTGGCCGACCCGGATCTGGCCGGCATCCACTTCACCGGCTCCACCAAGGTCTTCCAGCACCTGTGGCGGACCGTCGGCGAGAACATCGCCGGCTACCGGGGCTACCCGCGGCTGGTCGGCGAGACCGGCGGCAAGGACTTCGTGGTCGCGCACACCAGCGCCGACGTGGACGCCCTGCACACCGCGCTGATCCGGGGCGCCTACGAGTACCAGGGCCAGAAGTGCTCGGCCGCCTCCCGGGCGTACGTCCCGCGCTCGCTCTGGGAGGGCGGGCTGCGCGATCGGCTGGCCGCCACCACCGACTCGCTGACCTACGGCGACGTCACCGACTTCAGCAACTTCGGCGGGGCGGTCATCGACGACAAGGCGTTCTTCCGGCACACCGCCGCGCTGGAGCTGATCAACAACGACGACACCTGCCGCGTCCTGGCCGGCGGCACGGCGGACGAGTCGGTCGGGTACTTCGTCCGGCCCACCCTGTTCGAGTGCAGCGACGCCGCGCACGAGACCTTCACCACCGAGTACTTCGGGCCGATCCTCGGCGTGCACGTCTTCGACGACGCCGGCTTCGACGACGTGGTCGCCCAGGCCGAATCGATCGCGCCGTACGCGCTGACCGGGTCGATCTTCGCGACCGACCGCCGGGTGGTCGACGCGGTGGCCGAGAAGATGCGCTACGCGGCCGGCAACTTCTACATCAACGACAAGCCGACCGGCGCGGTGGTCGGGCAGCAGCCCTTCGGCGGCGCCCGGGCCAGCGGCACCAACGACAAGGCCGGTTCCTGGCACAACCTGGTGCGCTGGATGTCGCCGCGGACGATCAAGGAGACCTTCGTCCCGCCGACCGACCACACGTACCCGCACATGGGCTGAACCGGCGACGGCCGCCGGTGGCGCACGGAGCGTCACCGGCGGTCGGGCCGGCCCCTCCGGCGGGACGGAGCTGACCGGCCGGTGGAGGGGATCGATGTCCTTGGCGGACTGTCGTCCGCCGACAGTGCACATTGGAAGTCCCATTGGGTGGCGAAAACGGCAAATCCTGGACGCCGGGTCGGCAAAGTGGCAGCTTAGAGGCATGGCGGAATCCGGAGTCAACCCCACGGCGGCGGCCCTACTGGGCCTGCTGCACGAGGGCCCGATGACAGGCGGCCAGCTGATGGCCGCCGCTGAACGGCGGTTGGCGCCGTACTGGTCGATGACCCGCAGTCAGGTCTACCGTGAGTTGCCGGTGCTGGCCGAGCGGGGTTTCGTGCGGCTCGGCAAGCCCGGGCCGCGGATGAGTCAGCCGTACGCGATCACCGCGGCCGGGAAACGGACATTTTCCCGCTGGCTGGCGGAGAACCCGGGGCGGGACACCATCCGCAACCCGATCGCGCTGCGGATCGCCTTCGGCGACCTGCACTCGGCGAGCCAGCTGAAGAACCTGTACGCCTCGGCGAACGAGTACCACACGGAGGCCCTGGCGGCGGTCCGGGAGCAGGTGAAGAACGCCAAGAAGGAGGGCGACACCTACGACGCCAGCGCGTTGGAGTTCGCCGTCGCCTACCACAAGGCGGCCCTGTCCTGGCTGAAGAGCGCACCGGTCGGCTGACCTGCCCCGGCGGGTCGGGCGGCTGAGGTGAACGGACCGTCGGGAGCCAAGTACGCTTGTTTGTCGTGACCGCTGCCGATTATGCCGAACAGCTCAAGGAACTCGACGCCACCCTCCGGAACATCGAGGCCGTCCTCAACCTGGACCGGCTGCACGAGGAGAAGGCCCGGCTCGAGGAGCAGGCGTCCGCGCCGGACCTCTGGGACGACCAGGCCAAGGCCCAGGCGGTGACCTCGCAGCTGTCGTACGTCAACGGCGAGATCAGCAAGCTCGGCAGCCTCCGCTCCCGGCTCGACGACGCCGGCGTGCTGCTGGAGCTGGCCGAGGCGGAGTCCGACCCCGGGGTGCTCGCCGAGGTGGAGAGCGAGATCACCGGGCTGACCAAGGCCATCCAGGAGATGGAGGTCCGCACCCTGCTCTCCGGCGAGTACGACTCGCGGGAGGCGCTGGTCGCCATCCGGGCCGGCGCCGGTGGCGTGGACGCGGCGGACTTCGCCGAGATGCTGCTCCGGATGTACCTGCGCTGGGCCGAGCGGCACGGCTACCCGACCGAGGTCTACGAAACCTCGTACGCCGAGGAGGCCGGCCTCAAGTCCGCCACCTTCACCGTGAAGGTGCCCTACGCGTACGGCACGCTCAGCGTCGAGTCGGGCACCCACCGGCTGGTCCGGATCAGCCCGTTCGACAACCAGGGCCGCCGGCAGACCAGTTTCGCGGGCGTGGAGGTGCTGCCGGTGGTGGAGCAGACCGACCACATCGACATCCCCGAGAACGAGATGCGGATCGACGTCTACCGCTCCTCGGGCCCCGGCGGGCAGAGCGTCAACACCACCGACTCGGCGGTGCGGATCACCCACATCCCGACCGGCATCGTGGTCACCTGCCAGAACGAGAAGTCCCAGCTGCAGAACAAGGCCTCCGCGCTGCGCGTGCTCCAGGCCCGGCTGCTGGAGCGCAAGCGCCAGGAGGAGCAGGCCAAGATGGCGGGCCTGAAGACCGACGCCGCCGGGTCGTGGGGCGACCAGATGCGCTCGTACGTCCTGCACCCGTATCAGATGGTGAAGGATCTGCGTACCGAGCAGGAGACGGGCAATCCGTCCGCGGTCTTCGACGGCGAGCTGGACAGCTTCATCGAGGCGGGTATCCGCTGGCGCAAGCAGCAGCAGATGGCCGGCGACACTGTGTGATCAACCGGGGGCGGAGCGCGTCATCGATCTCCACGTCAGGCAGTAAATAGATGACGCGACTCGCTACCGAGGGGCGGGGGGCTTGGCTCTCCGGTTACACCGCGTAGACTACCGACCCGTGATTCAGCTTGAGCAAGTGACGAAGACGTACCCGAAGGCGTCCCGGCCTTCGCTCGACAACGTGTCCGTCTCGATCGAGAAGGGCGAGTTCGTCTTCTTCATCGGTCCATCCGGCTCCGGCAAGTCCACGATCATCAAGATGCTGCTCCACGAGGTCAGCCCCAACAAGGGTCGCGTCGTCGTGAACGGCAAGGACGTCACCTCGATGCGTTCCTGGAAGCGACCCCACTTCCGGCGTTCCATCGGCTGTGTCTTCCAGGACTTCCGGCTGCTGCCCAACCGCACCGCGTACGAGAACGTGGCGTTCGCCCTCGAGGTGATCGGCAAGACCAAGGCGGTCGCCCGCCGGGTCGTGCCGGAGGTGCTGGAGCTGGTCGGGCTCGGTGGCAAGGAGCACCGCTACCCGCACGAGCTCTCCGGCGGTGAGCAGCAGCGCGTCGCCGTCGCCCGGGCGTTCGTGAACCGTCCGCTGATCCTGCTGGCGGACGAGCCCACCGGAAACCTGGACCCGGACACCTCGATCGAGATCATGCGCCTGCTGGACCGGATCAACCGCACCGGCACCACCGTCGTGATGGTCACGCACGACTCCAACATCGTGAACCAGATGCGCCGCCGCGTCGTCGAGATCGAGAGCGGCCGCATCGTGCGCGACCAGGCCCGCGGCGTCTACGGCTGAGCCGGCGCTCGGCCGCGAGCCGTGGACCCTGACGACGAACACCTCATGCCGGAGAGCCGGAGGAATTCCCGATGCGCGTGAAATACGTCCTGTCCGAGGTACTGGTCGGACTGTGGCGCAACGTCACAATGACTATCGCCATGATCATCACTCTGGCGGTGTCACTGTTCATGCTGGGCGGCAGCGGTCTGCTGTTCCAGAAGGTCGGCGACATGAAGGACCTCTACTACGAGAACATCGAGGTCTCGATCTTCCTGAAGACCGACGTCAACCCGCAGCAGCAAGCCGATCTCGACGCCAAGCTGAAGAGCGACCCCTTGGTGAAGGAGGTCACGTACGTCAACAAGGACGAGGCGTACAAGCGCTTCCAGGAGATGTACCAGGACGCTCCGGACCTGGTGAACGCGGTCAAGCCGGACCAGCTGCCCGAGTCCTTCCGGCTCAAGCTGGTCAACCCCGAGCAGTACAAGAACATCTACGACCAGTACAAGGACACCGAGGGGGTCGACGAGATCGTCGACCAGAGCAAGCTGCTCGACAAGGTCTTCGGCGTCCTCACCGGGATCCAGAACTTCGCGCTGGCCATCGCGATCGTGATGGCGATCGCCGCGCTGCTCCTGGTGGCCAACACCATCCAGGTGGCCGCCTACAGCAAGCGGCGTGAGGTCGCGGTCATGAAGCTGGTCGGCGCCTCCAACTGGTTCATTCAGGCGCCGTTCGTGCTGGAGGCCGTGGTCGCCGGCCTGATCGGTTCGCTCCTCGGCCTGGTCGCGCTGGCCGCCCTGAAGGTCTTCGCCGGCGGTGGGTCCATGCAGGCCCTGGAGGGCCTGATCACGCCGGTCTCGTGGGGCGACATCTTCCTGATGTTCCCGCTCATGGCGGGCGTCGGCGGCCTGGTCAGCGCCATCACCGCCTGGGTCACGCTCCGGTTCTACCTGCGCGTCTAGTCGCGTACCGGCTCCGCAGAGGACCCTCCCTTGCCAGGAATAAACGGCGCGGGAGGGTCCTTGTCATTCGGGTAGCATGATCTCCGCCCCGCGGCCGGCCACCGGTCGTGGGTCAGCCGGAAGGGGGTGGCGCCGATGCCACGGGAAAAGGGTCGCAAGGTGGTCGCCTCCAACAAGAAGGCGCGGCACGACTACGCCATCCTCGACACGTACGAAGCGGGCATGGCGCTGACCGGCACCGAGGTCAAGTCGCTGCGGGCCGGGCGGGCGTCGCTGGTCGACGCGTTCGCCCAGGAGCGCAACGGCGAGCTCTACCTGCACGGCATGCACATCCCGGAGTACACCCAGGGCACCTGGACCAACCACGAGCCCCGGCGTACCCGCAAGCTGCTGCTCAACCGGCTGGAGATCGACCGGCTGATCGGCAAGACCCGCGAGGGCGGCCTGACCATGGTGCCGTTGCAGGTCTACTTCTCCGACGGCTGGGCGAAGGTGGAGATCGCCCTGGCCAAGGGTAAGAAGTCGTACGACAAGCGGCAGGACCTCGCCAAGCGGGACGCCGACCGGGAGATCGCCCGGGTGGCCGGCCGGCGTGGCAAGGGCATGGACGAGTGATTTGCCCGCTTTGTTCCGGTCGGCATGTCCGGCCCGGGGCTGGGGATGAAACCCGTTGCGGCAGGCGTTAGGCTTGTCAGTGCCACCACGAAGGTGGCCCGTCGAGGGGGTGACTGGTTTCGACTTCGTACGTTGCGGCAGGGGAAGCGAGCCGAGGAAGCCGACGTCGTCTCGAGAATCGTTCGTCGGAAACCAATAAGCGCCAAGAACAATCGCGCTGACTTCGCTCTCGCCGCCTGAGGCGAGTAGTGAGTCTGTCGGCCTGGGAGCGCCTTCGACCCAGTTAGCCGGCATCAGCTAGAAGGCTGGCCAATCGGACCCGGTCGCGGGGTCCGTGCGGCGAGATGAATCAGCGACTGGGCCCGTCACACCAACTCGCTCGCGTGAGCGGTGGGGCCGAGTAGAGGCATAGCGAGCTGCGCTCGGAGAAGCCCTGACAAACCGGCGAAGGACCCGGGTTCGATTCCCGGCACCTCCACCACCTGACTGTGCGCCCCGGTCCACCTGGACCGGGGCGCGCAGTCGTCTCCGGACCAGGCGGTCCCACCCCGGTTGCCCGGCCGCCCCACACTGCCGGCGGCGCGCTGGGCACCCGCACCGTCGACCTGGCCACCGCCGAGGTGGCCGCCGGGGCGGTCGCCTACCGGGCCGGGGACGAGGCGGTGGTCGGGGTGCCGACGGTGGCCGCCCGCGGCCCGGGGCCGGTGAGCGCTGCTGGGGCGGGTGGGACGGATGGGGCAGATGAGGCATCCGGGGGCCCTGGACAGGGCCGTCGGGCGGGTTCACCATCGCTGTACGCGGTAGCACAGCAGCGCGGGAGGTGCCCATGGTCACCGGTCCGATCCAGCAGCCGTCCACCGCCGTCGCGGCGGCCCCTCCGCCCGTCGCGCGCCAGCACCGGCCCACCCTCCACGGCGAGGTGCGCACTCTCGCCCGGGCGCTCGCCGCGCCCGCCGGAGAACCCCACTGGCGGGAGCGGCTGATCACCCGCCTCGGCCCGGTCCGGCAGGGCTTCGCCGAGCACGTCCAGCTCACCGAGGGACCCACCGGCCTCTACGTGGAGCTGCTGCACCAGGCCCCACGCCTGGACCGGGGGGTCCGCCTGCTCACCCGGGAGCACGCCGCCATCGCCACGGCGATCGCCGCCCTCCAGCACGTCGCCGAGCTGCCCGGCGTACCCGACGAGGAGCTGCGCGGTCGGGCGGGGCAGCTGCTGCGGGCGCTGCACCGGCACCGGCAGCGCGGCGCCGACCTGCTCTGGGAGGCGTACCAGGCCGATCTGGGCGGGGAGACCTGAGCGTCTCTGATCAGCTAAGCGATCCTGGGTCGGATTGAGTTTCCGGGATCGTTTCCATCGTGGTGGGGATGCATGGGCGTGGAGGTGGAATCCCGCGCCCAGGGCGGCCCCTCGCGGCCGGTGGCCGGTGGTGGGTGTGCTGATCGCGTTCAC
>NZ_JAEVHJ010000123.1:0-17821 GCF_016802855.1 Micromonospora sp. ATA51
CGCGGCCAGCTGTGAGGAGGGGCGGCCCGGCCCGGCGGCCGGCGGGCCGCCGGGGGCGGGCCCGGATACGACGGACCGCCCGCCGGCGTCGAACTGACGCCGGCGAGGCGTCCGGACGGATCACGCCTCGTGGGTGGCGACGATCTCCCGCTTCTCCGCGAAGTGGCAGGCGCTCGGGTGGTCCGTGCCCGCCGGATCTGCAGCAGCGGCACCTCCTGGGCGCAGACGTCCTGCGCCTTCCAGCAGCGGGTGCGGAACCGGCAGCCCGAGGGCGGGCTGACCGGGGAGGGGACGTCACCGGTGAGCCGGATGATCGCCTTGTTCTCCCGCAGCGTCGGGTCCGGCACCGGCACCGCCGACAGCAGCGCCTGGGTGTACGGGTGGGTCGGCCGCTCGTAGATCTCGTCCTCGGTGCCGACCTCCACCATCTTGCCCAGGTACATCACCGCGACCCGGTCGGAGAGGTGGCGCACGACCGACAGGTCGTGGGCGATGAAGACGTACGACAGGCCGAACTCGTTCTGGAGCTTCTCCAGCAGATTCATCACCTGAGCCTGGATCGACACGTCCAGGGCCGAGACCGGCTCGTCGCAGACGATCACCTCGGGCCGCAGCGCCAGGGCCCGGGCGATGCCGATGCGCTGCCGCTGGCCGCCGGAGAACTGGTGCGGGTACCGGTTGATGTGCTCCGGGTTGAGGCCGACCAGGTCGAGCAGCTCCTTGACCTTGTTCCGGCGGCTGCCCTTCGGGGCCACCTCGGGGTGGATCTCGAACGGCTCGCCGATCAGGTCACCCACCGTCATCCGGGGGTTCAGCGAGGTGTACGGGTCCTGCATCACCAGCTGGATCTGCCGGCGCAGCCGCCGCAGTGCCCCGCCGGAGAGCTTGGAGATGTCCTGGCCCTTGTACCGGACGGTGCCGGCGGTCGGCTTCTCCAGGTTCATCAGGACCCGGCTCAGCGTCGACTTGCCGCAGCCCGACTCGCCCACCACGCCCAGCGTCTCGCCGGCCTTCAGGTCGAAGGAGACGCCGTCGACCGCCTTGACCTGACCGACGGTCTTCTTGAACACGATCCCGCGGGTGACGGGGTAGTGCTTGACCAGGTCACGGACCTCGATGATGTTCTCAGTCACGGCTCACGAGCTCCTCGGCGAAGTGGCAGGCGCTGGCCCGACCGCGGCCGATCTGCAGCAGCGGGGGCACCTTCTCCCGGCACACCGGCTGCGCCATGGGGCAGCGCGGGTTGAACGGGCAGCCCGGCGGGATGTTCATCAGGTTCGGCGGGAGGCCCTTGATGGTGCGGAGCTCCTGCCCCTTCTCGTCCATCCGCGGGATCGAGTCCAGCAGGCCGAGGGTGTACGGGTGCGCCGGCTTGGCGTACAGGTCGTACACGTCGGCTTCCTCGACGATCCGGCCGGCGTACATGACCGCGATCCGGTCCGCGACGTCGGCGACCACGCCGAGGTCGTGGGTGATCAGGATCATGCCCATCCGCCGCTCCCGCTGGAGCTCGCCGAGCAGGTCCATGATCTGGGCCTGCACGGTCACGTCCAGCGCGGTGGTCGGCTCGTCCGCGATCAGCACCTCCGGGTCGAGCGCCAGCGACATCGCGATCATGGCGCGCTGCCGCATACCGCCGGAGAACTGGTGCGGGTAGTTGCCGTACCGGCCCTTGGCGTTCGGGATCTTGACCTGGTCGAGCATCTCGATCGCGCGCTTCTTGGCGTCCGCGCGGCTCATGCCGCGCCGGATCCGGAACTGCTCGGCGACCTGGAACCCGACGGTGAAGACGGGGTTCAGCGCGGAGAGCGAGTCCTGGAAGATCATCGCGATGCCCTCGCCACGGATGCGGCGGCGCTCCTCGGCGGACATCTTGAGCATGTCCCTGCCGTGGAAGCGGACCTGTCCACCGGTGACGAAGCCCGGCGGGGTGTCCAGGATGCCCATGATGGTCTGCGCGGTGACGCTCTTGCCGGAGCCGGACTCGCCGAGCACGGCGAGGGTCTCCCCTGCGTCGACGTGGTACGTGACCCCGTTGATGACCTTGGCGACGCCGTCCCGGGTACGGAACTCGACCCGCAGGTCGTCGACCTCGAGCAGCCGGCCGGAGGGGCGGCCGGATCCGTCGGCGCCGGGCGCGGACTGCTCGGACACGAGAATGTCGGACAACTCAGTCTCCCCTATCGGAGCTTCGGGTCGAGGGCCTCGCGGACCGCCTCGCCAAGCATGACGAAGCTGAGCACGGCGGTGACGAGGAACGCGGCGGGGAAGAAGAGCAGGAAGGGCGCGACCCGGATGTAGTTCTGCGCTTCACTGATCATGATGCCCCAGGAGACCACCGGGCTCTTCAGACCGACGCCCAGGAAGGAGAGCGTGGCCTCGGCGCCGATGAAGGAGCCGACCATGATCGTCCCGTACACCAGCAGCGGCGCCAGGCAGTTCGGCAGCAGGTGCTTGAGGATGATCCGGCCGGTCCCCGCGCCAAGGGCCCGGGCCGCGACGATGTAGTCGGCCTCCTTGGTGGCCAGCACCGAGGAGCGCATCAGCCGCATCACGACCGGCCAGGTCAGCACCACCAGGGAGGCGATGACCAGGGCCATGATCTGCCACTTGCTGTTACTGGTGCCGGAGCCGTTGAACGTGGTCAGGATGACGATGGCACCCAGCACGAACGGCAGACCGAAGAAGACGTCGGCGATCCGGGAGAGCAGCGAGTCCACCCAGCCGCCGCGGTAACCGGCGATGACGCCCATCGTCCCACCGACCAGCATGGTGCCGACCACGGAGAGCAGAGCCACCACCACGGACGCACGGGCGCCGTAGATCACCCGGGCGTACACGTCACGGCCCTGTACGTCGTAGCCGAACCAGGCGTTCGCGGACGGCTTGCCGAGGCTGTTGGCAAGCGTGCCGTTGACGGCGTCGCCGGCGCTGAACAGCGACGGGAAGGCCGCCATGAGCACGAACAGCACGATGAACGCCGAGGAGATCCAGAAGAGTGGCTTGCGCCGCAGGTCCCGCCAGGCGTCACCCAGGAGGCCACGCGGCTTCTCCTTGCGGGCGCTCTCCGGCAGGCCGGCGTTCGCGGGGGCACCGATCTCACCTGGCTGCTCGGGGCGCGGGGTGCTGACGATCGAGGCGGTGGAAGGGTCACTCATAGCGGATCCTCGGGTCCAGGGCGGCGTAAAGCAGGTCGACCACCAGGTTCATCAGCAGATAGACCAGCACCAGCACCACCACGATGGAGACAACCGTAGCGCTCTCCTTGGTGACGATCGACCGGTAGACCTGGCGACCGATCCCGTTGATCTGGAAGATGCCCTCGGTGACGATCGCTCCGCCCATCAGGGCGCCGAGGTCGGTGCCGAGCAGGGTGACCACCGGGATGAGCGAGTTGCGCAGCAGGTGCACGCCGACCACCCGGCGCATCGGCAGGCCCTTGGCGATCGCGGTGCGCACGTAGTCCGCACGCCGGTTCTCGGCGATGCTCGTCCGCGCCACCCGGGCGATGTACGCCATCGAGGCGCTGCCCAGCACGAAGCCGGGAATGATCAGCTCGGAGAACCGCATCTCGCTGGAGACGGTCGGCTTGACGAGCTGCCACTGCACGCCGAACAGCCACTGGAGCACGAAGCCGACCACGAAGACCGGCAGCGCGATCAGGAACAGCGTGGAGACCAGGACCAGGTTGTCCAGGAAGCCGTTGCGGCGCAGGCCGGTGAGCACACCGGCGGTGAGGCCGATGCCTGCCTCGATGAGCAGGGCCACCACGGCGAGCTTCAGCGTGTTGGGGTACGCGGTCGCGATGATGTCGTTGATCGACCGGCCGCTGAACGTCTGCCCGAAGTCCCCCTTGAGGAGGTTCTGCATGTACGTCGCGTACTGGACGAAGATGTTCTGGTCGAGGTGGTACTTGTCGGTCATGAACGCGATGTACTGGTCCGGGCAGCGCCGCTCGCCGCACTTACCGGCGAAGGGGTCACCGGGCACGGCCCAGACGAGCGCGTAGATCATGAACGTGGTGCCGATGAAGACCGGCACGAGTTGGAGCAGCCGTCTCAAGAGATAGCGGCCCATGGGGTGGTCCTCCAGACAGGGGGCGCGTCGGACGGCCGACACGATGGCGACAACGTGCGAGGCAGATGTTGTAACACCCTCTCGCGGAACTGCCCCGGGCCGGGCCCACCGGATGTGGCGAGCCCGACCCGGGGTCAGATCGTTCGGATCAGAGCTCGACCGAGGAGAGGTCCAGCTCGCCGACGTTGTTCAGCTCGAGCTTCTTGATCTTCTCCGAGTGGCCGGACTGCTGGCCGTAGAAGTAGACCGGGATGGTCGGCACGTCAGCGTCGACCTTCTTGAGAACCTCGGCGAACTGCTGGTGCGAGGCCTCGAGGCTCGGGGCAGCGCTGGCGGCCTTGGCCGCCGCGTCGACCTCAGGGTTGCTGTAGAGGCCGTCGTTGGAGGAGCCACCCTTGACGTACAGCGGGTTCACCCAGTTCTCGATGTCCGGGTAGTCCTGCTGCCAGGCAGCACGGTACAGGCCCTTCATCTTGTGGGCGTTGATGTTCTGACGGAACACCGCGAAGGTCGGCATGCCCTCGGCGCGAGCGTTGATGCCGAGGTTGGTCTTGACCTGCTGCGCGACGGCCTCCATCCAGTCCTTGTGGCTGGAGTCGGCGTTGTAGTAGAAGACCATCTCGCCCTGGAAGCCACCGGCCTCCTGGAGCAGCTGCTTGGCCTGCGTCGGGTCGAACTTGCAGGCGGTGCAGTTACCGGCCGGGGCGCCCGGGGTGAGCGGGTTGGCCCAGCTGTCAGCCGGCTTGCGGGTGCCGAAGAAGATCTTGTCGGAGATCGCCTGCCGGTCGATCGACATGGAGACGGCGCGACGCAGCTTCGGGTCGGTGAAGCGCTTGTCGTAGATCGGGAAAGCGATGAAGGCGGTCGTCGGCGTGACGGTAGACATGGCCCGGTCGCCCAGGTCCGTCTTGTACTTCTCGCCCGCCAGCGCCGAGGTCGGGATGGTCTCCATGAAGTCGAGGTTGTTGCCCTGCAGGTCGGCGTAAGCCGCGTCCTCGCTCTGGTAGAGCTTGAACGTGACGTCCTTGATCTTCAGCTTGTCGCGCAGGTTGTAGTCGTCGAAGCGCGTCAGCTTGATCTCGACGTTGTCCTGCCACGACACGAACTTCACCGGGCCGTTGCCGATCGGGTTCTTGCCGAACTCCTCGGGCTTCGCGCTGAAGAACGCGTCCGGCAGCGGCATGAAGGCGCTGTAGCCGAGCTTGGTCGGGAAGACCGCGGTCGGCGCGGAGAGGGTGACCTCGAAGGTCTGGTCGTCGACGACCTTCAGGCCGGACATCTTGTCGACCTTCGGGGTCGGGGCCTTCTGCGGGCCGTCGCCGTCCGGGTCCTCGGTGGCGACGTCGCCGTAGCCCTGGATGTCGGAGAAGAAGCTGCCGTTCGCGGCGCCGTTCGGCGAGTAGGCGGCCCAGTTCCAGGCGTCGACGAAGTTCTTCGCCTTCACCTCGGTACCGTCGTGGAACTTGGTACCCTTCTTGATCTTGATGGTGAAGACCTTCGAGTCCTTCGTCTCGATGGAGTCAGCCAGCGCGTTCTGCGGGGCCCCACCGTTGTTCGGGTACTCGACCAGGCCGGTCCAGAGCGAGTCGATGATCTTGCCGCCGCCGGTCTCGGTGGTGTTCGCCGGAACCAGCGGGTTCTCCGGCTGGACGCCGTGGATGGTGATCGCGCCGTCCTTGGTGGCGCCGGCTTCGCCGCCGCCACCCTCACTGCTCGAGCAACCGGTAGCGACCAGCGCGGCGGCCATACCGACCGCGAGGGCACCGGTCGCCCGCTTCGAGACTCTCATACCGAGGGGCCTCCTCTTTCTAACCTGGTTCCGTCGTGGGTTCACGCACGTCTGGGGGGTGACGCCGCCGCCGACCCGAACCGCAGGTCGACGGTTACCGCAGGGGAAATCGGGACACCCCAGGGGTACCGATCCGCCGGGCACCACACTCTCGCCGGGCGACACCGCGCAGGGTCGACGGCCACGTTCCGCGACGAGAAGCGGCGTCACGTGGTCGGCGGGCCCGACGGGGTGCCTCACAACGAGGGTGAGGTGCTGCCACTGTGACACCCACCGGCCCATTACGTGAAGGTGCCGTTATCAAGCCGTTAGTTGCCCGCCACGTTGCCGATACCTGAGAAAAGATCATGAAACGCCCGAGTCGGACCTCGCTGAACAGGAAAGACGCGGTCACATGGGGCGAGCACGGCACGTACTCTCGGTCCCTGTGAGCTTCCCTGCCTCCGCTCCGGCACTGTCCGGCCTCCATCGGGCGCTGGCCGTATTTGCCCATCCGGATGATGTCGACTTCGGCTGTGCGGGCACCATTGCCGCCTGGGTGGAGGAGGGCATCGAGGTCGCGTACCTCATCATCACCCGGGGTGAGTCCGGCGGCTTCGACGACACCCCCCGCGAGGAGGTGCCCCGACTGCGCGAACGGGAGCAGCGGGCCGCGGCGGCCGCGGTCGGCGTGCACCGGGTGGACTTCGTCGACGGCCACGCCGACGGGATACTCACCCCCAGCCTCGCCCTGCGCCGGCAGGTCGCCGCGGCGATCCGGCGGTTCCGGCCGGAACGGGTCCTCACCAGCTCTCCACTGCGCCGCTGGGAGCATCTCGCCGGCCCGAGCCACCCGGACCACCTGGCGGTCGGCGAGGCCACCACCTGCGCGGTCTACCCGGACGCGCGCAACGCCTTCGCCTTCCCCGAGCTGCTGGACGAGGGGCTGGAGCCGTGGGTGGTCCGGGAGATCTGGTACGCCGGCGGCCCCGCCCCGGACCACGCCGTGGACGTCACCCCGTACCTCGACCGGAAGATCGCCGCGATGCGGGCCCACCGCTCGCAGACCGCGCACCTGGACGTGGAGACCTGGGTACGCGGCTGGCTCACCACGGTGGCCGACAACGCCGGCCTGCCCGCCGGCCGGCTGGCCGAGTCGTTCACCGTGCTCCGCACGGAGTGACCGCGTCGGCTACCGACCGGCGAAGAGACAGACCCCGCCGAAGGAGACCGAGTCCTGGGCGGAAACGGTCACGATCGCCTCACCCGCTCACACCAGCCGGCGGTCCGCCGCCCACCGGGACAGCTCGTACCGGTTGGACATCTGGAGCTTGCGGAGCACGTTCGACACGTGCGTCTCGACCGTCTTGATCGAGATGAACAGCTCCTTGGCGATCTCCTTGTACGCGTACCCCCGGGCCAGCAGCCGAAGCACCTCGCGCTCCCGGTTGGTGAGCTGGTCCAGCTCCGGATCGGCCACCGGCGCGTCCGGCCGGGCCGCGAACGCGTCCAGCACGAACCCGGCCAGCCGCGGGCTGAACACCGCGTCGCCGTCGGCCACCCGGCGGATGGCGTCGGTCAGCTCGTCCGGCGAGATGGTCTTCGTGACGTACCCCCGGGCGCCGGCCCGGATCAGCCCGATCACGTCCTCGGCCGCGTCCGACACGCTCAGCGCGAGGAACTTCACCTGCGGGTGGGTACGCCGCATCGCGTCCAGCACCGCCCGGCCGCCGCCGTCCGGCATGTGCACATCCAGCAGCACCACGTCGGGCTGGGTGGCGGCGATCCGGGTGACCGCCTCGGCCACCGTGCTCGCCTCGCCCACCACCTCCACATGGCCGCCGAGCTCGGCGCGTACGCCCGCCCGGAACATCGCGTGGTCGTCGACGAGGAACACCCGCAGCCGCCCGTCCCGGGGCTGCGCCCCCTCGACCGGTCCGTGCTCGGCCATGGTCATTTGTCCCTTTCCGTCGCGGAGCCGGTGCCGGTGATCGGCAGGATCAGCCGCACCTCGGTCCCCTCCCCAGGCTCGGACCGGATCTCCGCCCGGCCACCGTGCCGCTTCATCCGCCCGATGATCGACCCTCGGACGCCGTGCCGGTGATCCTCCACGGTATCCGGGTCGAAGCCCTTGCCCCGGTCCCGCACGAAGACGCTGACCTGGTCCGGCTCCACCTCCGCGTAGAGCGAGACGGTCTGCACCCCGGCATGCCGGGCGGCGTTCACCAGCGCCTCCCGGGCCGCGGCGACCAGCGCGCCGACCCGCTCGTCGGTCTCCCGGTCGCCGACCACCACCGCCTCCACCGTGATGGCGAAGGTGTCCTCCACCTCGGCGGCGGCCTGCTCCAGGGCCGCGGCGAAGCGCTCGCTCGGTGAGCCGGTCGGCTTGTAGAGCCAGTTGCGCAGCGACCGTTCCTGGCCCCGGGCCAGGCGCTGGACCGTCTTGACGTCGCTGGCGTTGCGCTGGATCAGGGCCAGGGTGTGCAGCACCTGGTCGTGCACCATGGCGGCCAGCTCGGCGCGCTCCTGCTCGCGGATGCGCCCCTCCCGCTCCGAGCGGAGCTGGTTCCAGGTCCGCCAGAGCACGGGCGCGGCCACCACGCCGACCCCGGCCAGCCCGACCAGCGCGAAGATCACGCCGTTGAGCACGGCGTCGAAGTTCTGCGCCGGTGAGTAGACCGCCGCCACGCCGATGATGCCGACCGCGACCAGCACGCCGCCACCGATGAAGCGGAGCACGAACGCCCGGCGGTCGCTCTCCTCCACCACCGCGCCGAGCCACGGCACCGGCATCGACTCGCCCCACTGCCGGCGGCGCTCCGGGGCGGACTGGTGCCAGATCACCCCGGCGCCGACCGCGATGATCGCAACCAGCCAGCCGGCGGTGCCGGCCGCGCCCACCGAGTCGAAGACCATCACCTGGGTCAGCAGCACGCCCAGCCCGATCGCGACGAAGGGCAGGAGCTGGGCGAGGTCCCGGCGGGGCGGTACGGCGTCGCCGGGGCGCAGCGGGACCACCGCCCAGAAGGCGGCGTAGAGCAGCAGGCCCAGGCCGCTCAGCCCGAGCAGCACCATGAAGGCCACCCGGACGCGGACCACGGAGATGCCGAGGTGGTCCGCGATGCCGGCGGCCACCCCCGCGGCCAACCGGTGCTCGGGGGCACGGTAGAGCCGCGGCGGGGGTGGGGACACGGTGCTGCTGATCGGAAGCTCCCTGGTCATGGGACGAGGTACGGGCCGGTTCCGGCGCCGCTCCGATCGTCACACGGCCGGGGCGCCCCGGACCACGGGGAGGCCCCCGACATTCGGCCGGCGCGGATCTCAGGGTGGCGTCAGGGTCGGTTCCTGAGGACGCTCGGGCGCCCGGGGCAGCAGGATCGGAGCATGACCGAGGACGCTGCCCGTCCGCCCCTGCCCGGGGCGGCACCGCCGGACGGGCCACCGCCACCCACGGCGCCGGCACCGGCGCCCACCACCCAGGCCGGTTCGGAGCAGGGCGCTCCGCCGGCCGGGGACCCTGCCGGCGACCCGTCGTGGTCCGCCGCCGGCGCGAGCCGCTCGGCGATCCGCCGCCCGGGTACGCCCCGCCGCCCGGCGCCGCCGGCTTCACCTCGCGGTACGGGCTGGTCCGCCCCCGCGAGGGCCGCTACCTGGCCGGCGTCTGCGCGGCGATCGGCCGGGCCACGAACACCGACCCGGTGCTCTGGCGGGTGCTGCTCGCCGTGCTGGGCTTCTTCGGCGGCATCGGCATCCTGGTCTACGTGGCCGCCTGGCTGATCATCCCCGGCGAGGGGGACACCGCCTCCCCGGTGGAGTCGATGCTCGGCCGGGGCCGGTCCAGCATGTCCCCGGTGACCGTCATCGTGCTCAGCATCCTGGTCGCGGTCAGCTTCGGCTACATCGTCACCGACGCCTTCCGGGCCGTCCTGCTCGGCGCGGCCATCCTGATCGGCGGCGCGCTGCTGCTCAATCGGGAACACCGGGGGACGGCGGCGCCGGGAGCCGCGTCCGGCCCGCCCGCGACACCTCCCGGTCCCGTGCCGCCGGTGAGCTGGCCGGCCCCGCAGATGTACGCCCCGCCCGCCGACGTCCCGGCCTCGGGCCTGCCGGCCGCCCGACCCACCACGGGAGCCGGCGCGGAGGCGCCGGTCTGGCCCGCCGCGCCGACGTCGGCGCGCCGGCCGGGGTGGCGGTCCCCGTACCGCCCACCGCGCCGCCGACCGGCTACCGGGCGCCGTTCGCCCCTCCGTGGCCCGTACGCCGGGCCGTACCCGCCGGCGCCGCAGCCGCGGGTCCGGGCGCCCAAGCCGCCCAAGCGGCCGAAGGAACGCTCCCCGCTCGGCGCGGCGACGTTCTCGCTGATCTTCCTGGCGCTGGGCGTGGTCGCCGTGCTCGACCTGCTCGACGTCTTTCCGGTGGGCGCCGCCGGGTACTTCGCCGCGGCGCTGGCCACGATGGGGCTCGGGCTGCTGGTCGGCACCTGGTTCGGCCGGGCGCGCTGGTTGATCGCGCTGGGCCTGGTGACCGCGGCGGCGCTCGGCGTCGCCACCGTCGCCGAGTCCTACGACCGGGTACGCGGCATCGACGGCGACGTGACCTGGGCCCCGACGGACTACCGCGACCTGGCGACCCGGTACGAGAACAACTTCGGCGACGCCGTGCTCGACCTGCGCGGCGTCGACTTCGACAAGAAGGAGACGCAGATCACCGTGGCGATCAACTTCGGCGAGGCGACCGTGGTGGTGCCGCCGAACGTCGACGTCACCACGGTGGCCGACGTCAACGCCGGTGACGCCACCGTCTTCGGCCGGCGCTCCGGCGGCATGGACGGCAACCTCCGGGAGAGCACCGACGTCGGCCCGGACGGCCCGGGCGGCGGCGAACTGCGCCTGCTCATCCACGTCAACGCCGGCAACCTGGAGGTGACCCGGTGAAGGCCCACCGCACCGACCTCGTCTCGCTCGCGTTCGGGCTGGTCTTCCTGGCCCTCTCCGTCTGGTGGCTGCTGGCCCGGATCCTCGGGCTGACGCTCCCGCCGGTGGGATGGTTCCTGGCCGGCGCGCTCATCCTGATCGGGGTGTTGGGCCTGGCCGGCGCGCTGCGCTCCGGCCGGCACGCCGACCGGGACGCCGCCGCCGGGACGGACGCCGAGACGACCGTGTCGGCTCCCTACGAGGGCGGCCCGGAGTGGACCCCGCCGGTCGCGCCGGAGGCCGACGAGTGGCGTACCGACGCGGTCGGCGACGACGCGGCGGAGGCGGTGGCGGACCGGCCGGTCAGCGGAGGGGCGGGCGAATCGCGCTGGTCGCCGTCCGCGCCGCCGACGGACGGGCGAAGACCTCGGCGTCCAGGTCGGCCGGCTCGGTCCGGACGCCGTACCCGACCGGGTCGGTGACGATGATCTCCGGCGGCAGTCCGAGTGCGGCGAGGCGCTGTCGCAATCGCGACACGCAGATCTGGAGCTGGGCCCGGGCGGTGGCCGGGGGTTGCTCCTCCCAGACCGCGTCGACCAGCTCCTCGGAGGAGACCACCCGACCGGCGCGCAGGAGCAGCATGGCGAGCACGACCCGGTCCCGGCCTGCGGTGACGGTGGCTTCACCACCGCCGACCCGCAAGGGTCCCAGGATCCCGAACCGCATCTGCGCCCCCGCACCCCGTCTGTGGAAATTCCAGCAGCGTAACCCGCCGGTAACTGATCGCCCCGCGCAGGCGATAGCGATGTGATAGCGAATCGACAGCGGCGGAGTCGACACTCGTGCCGGGTTGTCGGTGACGACATCCGACGGGGGCGGTGCGCCCGGCCGAATCACCCGGCCCGGGCGCACCGATGTCGAATGGGCACCAGACGACGAAGGGGCGCCGGGCCTGCTGCCCGGCGCCCCTTTCGCATCCGCGGGCCTCAGCGGCGGCCGACCGTCAGCACCGGCTTGGTGACCTCGGCGAAGAAGTCGTTGCCCTTGTCGTCGACCACGATGAAGGCCGGGAAGTCCTCCACCTCGATCTTCCAGACCGCCTCCATGCCCAGCTCCGGGTACTCCAGGACCTCGACGTGCTTGATGCAGTCCTGGGCCAGCCGGGCGGCCGGGCCGCCGATCGAGCCGAGGTAGAAGCCGCCGTGCTGCTGGCAGGAGCGGGTCACCTGGGCGGACCGGTTGCCCTTGGCCAGCATCACCTGGGAGCCGCCAGCGGCTTGGAACTTCTCCACGTACGCGTCCATCCGGCCGGCCGTGGTCGGGCCGAACGAGCCGGAGGCGTAGCCCTCGGGGGTCTTCGCCGGGCCGGCGTAGTAGACGGCGTGGTCGCGCAGGTACTGCGGCATCGGCTCGCCCGCGTCCAGCCGCTCGGCGATCTTGGCGTGGGCGATGTCCCGGGCCACGACGAGCGGGCCGGTCAGCGACAGGCGGGTCTTCACCGGGTACTTCGACAGCTCGGCGCGGATCTCGTCCATCGGCCGGTTCAGGTCGACCCGGACCACCTCGGTCGCGTCAAGCTGCGTCTCGGTGACGTCGGGCAGGAAGCGCGCCGGGTCGGTTTCGAGTCGCTCCAGCCAGACGCCCGACGGGGTGATCTTGGCGACCGCCTGGCGGTCGGCCGAACAGGAGACGGCGATCGCCACCGGGCAGGAGGCACCGTGCCGGGGCAGCCGGACCACCTGCACGTCGTGGCAGAAGTACCGCCCGCCGAACTGCGCCCCGATGCCGAAGTTGCGGGTCAGCTCCAGCACCTCGGCCTCCAGCTCCAGGTCCCGGAAGCCGTGCGCGCTCATCGAGCCGGCGGTGGGCAGGGCGTCCAGGTACTTCGCCGAGGCGTACTTGGCGGTCTTCAGGGCGTACTCGGCGGAGGTGCCGCCGATGACGATGGCCAGGTGGTACGGCGGGCAGGCCGAGGTGCCGATCAGCCGCAGCTTCTCCTCCAGGAACTGCATCATCCGCGTCGGGTTCAGCAGCGCCTTGGTCTCCTGGTAGAGGTACGACTTGTTGGCCGAGCCGCCGCCCTTGGCCATGAAGAGGAACTTGTACGCGTCGGGGTGCCCGTCCGGGTCCTCGGCGTAGAGCTCCACCTGGGCGGGCAGGTTGCTGCCGGTGTTCCGCTCGTCCCACATGGTCAGCGGGGCGAGCTGGGAGTAGCGCAGGTTCAGCTTCGTGTACGCCTGGTAGACGCCGCGGGAGATGGCCTCCGCGTCGGCGCCGTCGGTGAGGACGTGCCGGCCACGCTTGCCCATCACGATCGCGGTGCCGGTGTCCTGGCACATCGGCAGCACCCCGCCGGCCGCGATGTTGGCGTTGCGCAGCAGGTCCAGCGCGACGAACCGGTCGTTCGGCGAGGCCGCCGGGTCGTCGATGATCGACCGGAGCTGGGCCAGGTGCGCCGGACGGAGGAAGTGGGCGATGTCGTGCATCGCCTCGGCGGTCAGCGCGGTCAGCGCGGACGGTTCCACGGTGAGGAATCGACGGCCCCCCGGGCCGTTGACGACATCGACGCCCTCGTCGGTGACCAGGCGGTATTCCGTCTGGTCGGGACCGGTTGGCAGCAAGGGGGCGTACGAGAACGCGGCGGCACTGCTCATGGACGAAAAGCCTAGGGCAGGCCGGTCGATCGGTGGCACCCGCCGGGTGGGTCCTGGGACGCCGCTCTCACCGGCTGCGTCGGCCCCGGCGCAGAGTTCCCGCTTCGGGCCGCAACTGCCCTCGTCGGACGGGGGTTGCCAGGTGCCGCCCGGGTTCGGGCCCGGGAGGCTGCCGCCCTCCTCCGGCGGGGGCGGCACGGAGCTGCCGGCGCCCCAGCGGACGTACCCGATCTCCCGCCCCTCCCCGATGATCATGCCGGTGCGGCCGACCGCCAGGGCGTTGGCCGAGGTCCGCAGGACCGCCAGCTCGCGGCCGGTACGCGGGTCGACCGCGATCAGCCGGGACGGCTTCTCCTCGGCGATCACCGCCGCATACGGGGTGAGCGCCGCGCCGCTCTTGCCACCGGCGGCCCGGGTCCATCTGGTCCGGTCCACCGACAGCTCCCGGCCGAGGACGGACCGCTTGTCGGCGCTGCGCACCAGCGCGTACCGGTCGTCGACGGCGAGCAGCTTCTCCCCGTCGCCGCCGACCTGGAGCAGCCGGCCGTCGTACCCGTCGAGCACCGCCTCCCGGCCGTCCGGGCCGACCCCGATCAGCACGTTGCGGGCGCCCTGGGGGTCCTCCCGCTGCACGCACCCGGCGTAGTCGGCGGTGCGCAGGTTCAGCCCGGCGCGCCGCCACACCTCCTGCCCGGTGGCCGGGTCCTGGGCGGCGACGGTGAAGTAGCAGGTGCCGTCGCGGGAGGTCGCGGTGATCCGCAGCAGCCGGCCACCGATCACCGCCAGCCGTTCCTCCCGGCCGGGCTGGACGTTCTGCAGCACCCGGCCGGTGGCGGTGTCCACCACGTGCACCCGCCCGTCGACCGGGAAGCCGAGCAGCGGCGGGACGGACTCCGGGCCGGCCACCCCGCCGTCGATGCGCGGCGCGGTGAGCCGGCGGGTGCCGAGCAGGTCCGGGTTGTCGGCGAGCAGGCCGCTGTGCACGCCGGGCAGGAAGGCGGTCCACAGTGGCCGGGTGCCACGCGGGTCCCAGGCGCTCAGCGTGCAGTCGGTGGGCTCGACGCAGCGGACGTCGAGGATCGCGTTGCGGTACGTCCAGACCGCCACCGCGTCGCCGTCCCGGCGGCGTACCGCCCCGGTGGTGGGGTCGAGCAGCTCGTACCCCTTGACCAGCAGCCTGCCCACGGCGACGACCGGGTCCCGGTCGCCGCCGGCCACCGCGGACCAGTCCGCCTTGTGCTCCCAGAGCTGGGTGCCGGTGGCCAGGCTGCGCGCCTCCACCCGGGTGCGCTGCTCGACGATGACGGTGTCGGCGGCGATGGTGACGCTCTTCGGGGTGCCGCCGACCCGCTGCTGCCAGACCACGTCCGGCTCGGAGATCGGCTGGCTCCGGTCGACCCAGTCCCACATGGCCGGGAACGGGTTCCACACCCCGGTCGAGGCGAGCACGACCACGGTGATGAGCCCCAGCAGCAACCAGCCGCGTACGCCAAGGCCCTTCACACCGCACACGGTAGCGACGATCACCGGCCGCCCGACCCCCCGCAGTGCCGTGTCGCCGCGCTTTCTTCGCCCGCCGCCGTGTCATGCGCCGGACGGGCCCCCGCGCACGGCCGAGCGGACGAGGGGCAGCGCGCGGTACGGGATCTGCTCGGCCAGGGCGATGATCGTGGAGGCGCGGGTGATGCCCGCCGAGGAGACGATCTGGTCGATCACCCGCTGGAGGTCGGTGTTCGAGCGGGCCACGATGCGGCAGAGCAGGTCACTGGAGCCGGTGATGGTGTGCGCCTCCAGCACCTCGGGGATGGCGGCCAGGTGCGCGGTGACCGGGTCGTGCCCGTGCCGTTGGCTGATCTCCAGGGTGACGAAGCTGGTCACCCCGAAGCCGATCGCGGCCGGGGAGATGTCCGGCCCGAAGCCGCCGATCACCCCCCGCTCGACCAGCTTGTCCAGCCGGGCCTGGACGGTGCCCCGGGCCACCCCGAGCCGCCGGGAGCACTCCAGCACCCCGATCCGGGGCTCCGCGGCGAGCAGTTCGATCAACCGCACGTCCAGGTCGTCGAGCTGTACATCCTGACCAGCGTTCATGGGGTAACACCCTACCGAATGCGCAACCTGACCAGCATTTCGGCGAAGGGTTGCCCAACCAGGCGGCACGCAGCGATCCTCGCCACAGGAGCAACCAACGGCGGCCCACGAGGCCGGCCGGTACGCAAGGGAGGCCACCATGACCCAGGCGATCGACCGACCGACGGACGAGGTCGACGTCGACGCGCTCGTCGGCGCCGTCGACCACGACATCAGCCGCGACCCGTTCCCGGTCAAGGGCCTCGACCACGTGCACTTCCTGGTCGGCAACGCCAAGCAGGCCGCGCACTACTACTCCACCGCGTTCGGCATGACCTGCGTGGCGTACCGGGGGCCGGAGCAGGGCTACCGGGACCACGCCCAGTACGTGCTGACCAGCGGCTCGGCCCGGTTCGTGCTGACCGGCGCGGTCCGCCCCGACGCCGAGGGCGCCGAGCACGTCGCCAAGCACAGCGACGGCGTCTCCG
Source organism: Micromonospora sp. ATA51 (assembly GCF_016802855.1). NCBI lineage: Bacteria > Bacillati > Actinomycetota > Actinomycetes > Micromonosporales > Micromonosporaceae > Micromonospora > Micromonospora sp. ATA51. Next base: position 15,968 of record NZ_JAEVHJ010000123.1, read on the forward strand.
ACATCGCGCTGGAGGTGCCGGACGTCGACGCCGCGTACGCGCACGCCACCGCGCAGGGCGCGACCGGCCTGGTCGAGCCGCACGACGTGAGCGACGAGCACGGCATCGTCCGGCTGGCGGCCATCGCCGCGTACGGCGACACCCGGCACACCCTGGTCGACCGGTCCCGCTACACCGGCCCGTTCCTGCCCGGCTTCGTGGCCCGCGGCGCGATCGTGGACCGGCAGCCGATGATCGACGCCGGCATCCAGCCGAAGCGCTTCTTCCAGGCGGTCGACCACGTGGTCGGCAACGTCGAGCTCGGCAAGATGGACGAGTGGGTGGAGTTCTACAAGCGCGTCATGGGCTTCAGCAACATGGCGGAGTTCATCGGCGACGACATCGCCACCGACTACTCGGCGCTGATGAGCAAGGTCGTCGCCAGCGGCACCCGCAAGGTGAAGTTCCCGCTGAACGAGCCGGCCATCGCCCGCAAGAAGTCGCAGATCGACGAGTACCTGGAGTTCTACCAGGGCCCGGGCGCCCAGCACATCGCCGTGGCGACCAACGACATCCTGGCCAGCGTCGACGCCATGCGCGCCGCGGGCGTCGAGTTCCTCGACACCCCGGACTCGTACTACGACGACCCGGAGCTGCGCGCCCGGATCGGCAAGGTGCGGGTGCCGATCGAGGAGCTGAAGGCCCGCAAGATCCTGGTCGACCGGGACGAGGACGGCTACCTGCTCCAGATCTTCACCAAGCCGGTGCAGGACCGGCCGACCGTCTTCTTCGAGCTGATCGAGCGGCACGGCTCGCTCGGCTTCGGCAAGGGCAACTTCAAGGCCCTGTTCGAGGCCATCGAGCGGGAGCAGGAAGCGCGCGGCAACCTGTAACACTGTCGGCGTGACGCAGCCTTCCCCGAACAGCACGCCGCCGCCCGCCGGGCCCCCGCCCGCGGGCGGCGGCTTCGCACCGCCCACCGGCGCCGCCCCCCTGCGGTACGCCGTGCCGGGGCAGCACACCCCGCCGACGTACCGCCGGACTGCCGCCCTACCCCGGCCCCGGGCCCGGCTGGGCGCCGCACCCGGGCTACCAGTACCCGGGCTACCCGCCCCCGCCACTGGCCCCGAACGGCCAGCCGCTGGCCACCTTCACGGACCGGCTGCTCGCCTGGATGATCGACACCGCCGTGGCGAGCCTGCTGGCCACGGTGCTCTTCGTGCCCTTCGCCGCCTGGATCTGGTACCGCATGTTCACCGAGATGGTGAAGGTCAACCCGGACGGGACGATGAGCGAGCCCGACCCGGCGCGGATGATGAGCGACTTCGTCGTCCCGCTGCTGCTCGCCGAGGCCGGACTGATCCTGGTGCTCTTCGTCTTCTACTGGCTGTACCACGTGGAGTACGCGCGCCGGACGGGCCAGACGCTCGGCAAGAAGCTGATGAAGATCCGGATCGTGCCGGCCGACCCGGCCGGGACGCTGACCCGGGGCGTGCTGGGCCGGCGGTACCTGGTCGAGTTCGTCGCCGGCTCGCTGGTCCCCTTCCTCAACTACCTCGACGGGTTCTGGCAGCTCTGGGACAAGCCCTGGCAGCAGTGCCTGCACGACAAGTTCGCGGGCACCGTCGTCGTTAAGGTTGCACCGTGAGCGTGAGGAGTGAGCCGGGTCTGCGAGCCCCGCAGCCGCGATTCGAGAGGGCGCCGTGACAGTGCAACCCGGTTGGTACGTCGACCCCGCCGCGCCCGAGACCAGGCGGTACTGGGACGGCGAGGGGTGGATCGGCGCGCGATCCCGGTCGACGCCACCCCACCCGAGGGCCCGCCGCCGGCCGAACCGGCCCCGGCCGCCCCCGGCCGCCCCACGGTCCCGGCCCC